>JBDSAQ010000334.1:0-10278 GCA_039922095.1 Ginsengibacter sp.
ATCTCCCATTACCAACCGGCAGGCTTTCCGTCCATACAGAAGCAGGTTTGTTATACCATAGCTTTAGATCCTGCTGAGCAAATGCATACAATGATAAAAATGTGAGCAGGCTTAAAATTATATATCGTTTCATATTATGAATTACCTTTTTGCTTGATTTATTTTGACCATCCGCTGATTCACTACAATTTTATTCAACTTCGAAAATATAGTTGCCTGAGCCAACCTTCAGCGAAACAACATCATCTTTATTTTCTAAAATACTTATGCCTTTATTATTGATTGGTATGCCACTTTCTTTTATAACAGCATTCCCGGTTGAGGGGAAATAAATTACCGCATCTGTATTTACAGGTATGCTCACTTTTAATAAAAATCTTTTTCCCTCTTTTTTCCAATCGCTTACAATTAATCCATAAGGCGATTGAAAACTACCTTTTGCAGACTTGATATCACCCACAGCCTGGGGCCGTATCTTAATATGAGAAAACCCTGTTGAGTTTTTTTCCTGGCCAATGCCCGCAACACCACTGTAGAACCATTCCATAATATGTCCCAGCATTAAATGATTATTAGAAACTTCTTCCAACGCTGCCCATGATTCTGTTAATGCTGTAGCACCCTTTTTTAATTGGTACCCATAGCCGGCCACATCATTTCGGTTATTCATGTCATAAAGTAATTGGGAGGCTCCCCCCACATTGAGCGCCTGTACCAAAAAATGAAAGCCAACATCTCCTGCTGTTAAAGCTTTATTGTTTTTATAAATAGAATCAACCAGGTTTTGTAATACCTTTTTTCTGTCAGCATCATTAGCCAAACTAAAACAAAGTGGCATAGCCATAGCCGTTTGACTGCCGGTTGAATAAGATTTCGTTTCAGGGTTAAAAAATTTTTTATTGAAAGCCGTTTTAACTTCCTGCTCTAACTGTTTATAAATTGCTTCCTCATCTTTCCGGTTAAGAATTGCAGCCATCTTTTGTAGAAGCAGTACATCATAATAATATATAGCAGTGGCCGTTAGTGACCTGGGTGTAAGTTGCGCTACCCCCGGTGGTTTCGGTCCGTAATCATACCAGTCGCCTAAGCCATGGGAGACAATATTTGCAGTTGATTTATTTTTTAGATAGCTCACATACTTTTGTATCATGGGATAAGCCTGCTCAATAATTGCCTGGTCCCCATATAAATTATAAATAAGCCATGGCAGTATTACTGATGCACTCCCCCACTCTGGTGAGTCGCGAAAACCTCCGCCAAATACTACTACTTCCGGAGCAATATCAGGAACCATACCATCAGGTAATTGCGCTTCCATCATATCCAGCACCAGTTTTTTAAATAAGTGATACACATCAAAATTGTAATGAATGGAATTACCCATGAGATGATCCTGCTCCAGCCAACTAAGCTTTTCCCTATGAGGACAGTCAGTGATCACACTTTGCATATTACTCTTTACAGCCCATCTTATTAATTCATTTATTTGATTGAATAAAGAATTTGAACATTGAAAACTTCCTGTAGCAGGTGAGGAGTTACGATTGTGTAATGAAACTAATGAAATTATTTTCGGCACTCCATCACCCGGAACTTTGTCTGGGACAGCATTTTCCACCAGTACGTATCGAAAACCATAATAGGTGAACCGGGGCTTCCAGGTTTCTACTCCATCACCTTTTAAAGTATAGGTAAGATAATAAGGATAACCACTTGCTGCCTGGTTTGGCAATTGCTGGCCTGTTAGCAATTCAGCCGGTGTTAACTTAACCGTTTGGCCTTTTTTCCCTTTTACTTTTAATTTAATTATACCAGAACAATTCTGCCCAAAATCATAAACATATTTTCCGGGTTGTGCCTTTACTATCTTTTTTACCGCAAAGGAATCTACAATCTTAACAGGATAGTCCTGTTCGGCAACTAAATTTCCTTTAGGCGCATTTACCAGTAAGGCATTCTTCCATTGTGTATCATTGAAATCAGCTTTATACCAGTATTTCAGATCTAACTGCGCATCATAGTCTTCACCCCCATAAATGCTGCTAAATGTAATGGGAGATGGCGCCGTCTTCCAGGTTTCATCTGAAACAATATTTTTTACTGTTCCGTCATTATACTCAATTTTTATTTTACAGATCATCTTAGGCAGGCCAAAACCCACAACCATTTTTATATAACGTTCCCTGTTGATGTAATAAAAACCATTACCCGCTATTACACCAATGGCATTGCCCCCTGTTACTAAATCATTGGTTACATCATAGATATTGTAAAAGCATTTTTTCTCATAGTATGTCCAGCCGGGAGCAAGGAAATAATCACCAGTTTTCTTTCCATTTATGTTCAATTCATATTCACCCAGCCCTGAAATAAAAATCAACGCCTGTTTTATTTTTTTATTCGCTGTAAATTTTTTTCTGAATAAAGGAACTATAGCCCTGCTCATAAGCTTATCTCCCAAATGTGCCGGATTTTCTACACCAGGTATTACTTTCATAGAATCCTCTAACTCTTCATAGCCAATCCATTTTGCTCCATTCCAGTCCCTTTCTTCTTCAAGGGCTGTTATAAAAAAATTCACTTTACTCCAGGCCGAGGCGTTGTTATTTTTATCCCATACCAACGGTACACCAACAGGATTTGTTTTTTTTTCGCACTGTGCAATTGAAATAGTTAATTGAGCCTGTCCTTGTAAAATACATACTGTGGTTAAACAAAAAATAAAGAAGTTTTTTTTATGAAAGTTTGACATAATGGGATCTGCAACTCTTATCTTGATCCATTTTAATAATAGAAATTACGGCAATATATGAAAAGATTTAGAGGCAGTTTAGCAAAATTTATTTTCAGGTACGCCGGGTTCGATATTGTTATTAGTGTAGAAGAATTGAACAAATTACGATCATTGGCAATTAGGCTTTTTAAACTCTAATGAAACTTAAATGATATTATTTATTATCTTTCAAGTTAATGAGAAATGCCTTATCAATCCTTCTACTCACCCTTGAATTTCTATGTTTTACACATGATGCTCATGCACAGAATTCGAAATTGAGATACGAAAAAGAGCCTGCATGGGTAACAGTTAATAACACAGATTATAACAATAAAGGTCTTGAGGTAGATGCAGAAGACGGATATCTGGATATTGGATATGAAAAGCAGGTGTCACTTATTCAGCAGGCAAGCTATTATAAAAAAACTATAAAAATATTATCTGAAGCAGGTGTACAAAACGGTTCTGAGATTTCTGTCACTTTTGATCCTGCATTTGAACAATTAATTTTTCACAGCATTCGTATCATAAGAGATGGCAAATCGCTTAATAAACTTGAGCTTGCTAATTTTAAAACTATTCAGCAGGAGAAAGAATTAGACATGCATATGTATAATGGCTCCCTCACTGCTCTTCTTGTTTTAGATGATGTAAGAAAAGGGGATATAATTGAGTCAAGCCATACCATCAAAGGGTTCAACCCAATTTTTAATGGTAAGTATTCGGATACATACAATTGCCGTTATGGCGTACCTGTCGGTAGCCTTTATTATAAATTAATAGTTCCTGAAAACAAAAATATTACGATAAAAAATAGGCAGACCAATATTACTCCTGTTGTAACAAGAGAGCGTGACAAAATAATCTATGAATGGAAAGCAGGGAATGTTGCAGCACTGCATCTTGAAAGTAAAACACCAGGGTGGTACGATCCTTATGCTTCAATTATGGTAAGCGAATTTGATAGCTGGAATGAAGTTAGCAAATGGGCCACTGCATTATTTCCCAGGAATCTTGAGCTATCATCCGGATTGCAGCAAAAGATAAACAATATAAAAAAATTGTACCCCGATAATGAAGCAAGAGCATTAACTGCTTTACGTTTTACTCAGGATGATATTAGATACATGGCCATAGAAATCGGAATAAACTCCCATAAACCCAGCCATCCTAATAAAATATTTGCCCAGCGTTTTGGGGACTGTAAAGACAAATCTTACTTGTTAGTAACAATGCTAAATGAAATGGGAATAGAAGCCCATCCTGTTCTTATTAATACTACTTATAAAAAAGCAATCAGCGATTGGCTTCCTTCTGCTTCTGCATTTGACCATTGTATAATACAGGCAAAAGTGAATGGTAAAGTATACTGGTTTGATCCCACAATATCTTTTCAGAGGGGCTCTATAAATGACATTGCATACCCTGACTATCAAATAGGCCTTGTTATAAATGAATCATCTGCCAGCCTTACACCTATACCCTTTCATGATCAGGGATTATGTGATATAAAAGAAGTTTTTAGTATTTTAGGTATATCTGGATTAGCCAGGTTAAAAGTAACTACAAAAAATACTGGTTCATTTGCTGATGAGGCACGTTTTTATTACAACAATAACAGTCTTTACGAGATTAAGAATAATTGCAAAGATTTTTATGCTTATTATTTTAATAAGATAATTGTTGACAGCTCAACTTATAACAGCAATGAACTAACGGGTAGTTTTACCACTACTGAATATTATACCGTAAATGATATTTGGATAAAAGAAGATGCCAAAAAAAAACTTCCTTTCTCCTCTTTTGTTATTAATAGTGTGATGAATAAGCCTTCTGATAAGAACCGCACTATGCCTTTTTATTTAACCTATCCTGCCCGTTATAAAGAACAGGTAGAAATCCATATGCCTGAAGACTGGCCAATAAAATCATTTAATGATAGAGTAGAATGTGCAGGCTTTAGATTGACTGCAGACGGACACTCTATAGGGAATAGGGTGACTTTAAATTATTACTATGAAAATTTAAAAGATAACATAATGCCAGATGAAGCTGCAAGCTTTTTTTCTAATTATGAGGAAGCATATAAGGATACAGGATATGAACTTTACTATAATGCAGATGGTACTACTTCCCTAAATTCATCTTCTGAAGACTATACACAAACAACAAGCTTGTTTCCTAAGATGTATACACTGTTAGGCGTGGCTGTATTAATTATTTTTTTTATTCGCCGGCAAAGACAAAAACAATATTAAGAAAACGATTACCTATCATTCCCTGGCATATTTATTTTGCTTACTTAGTTTTAAAAGTAAATTATATAGAATTTATAAATAGTGTATCCTAATCTTCACGGTATTTTTGACCATTAAAAATATAAGGATGAGCTTTTTTATTTGTAATGATAGATTTTATAAAGAAGGCAACCCGGTAATAACACCTGATAACAGGGGCTTAAAATATGGTGATGGCTTATTTGAAACCATGAAAATGATAAAGGGAAAACTACAGCTTAAAGAATATCATTTTGAAAGATTATTCAATGGCATGCGAATTCTTGGGTTCAATAAACCCCTGACTTTTACTCCAGCCTTTCTTGAAAAAAAAATAATTGCATTGGCAAAAAAAAATACGCATTCAGGCATAACAAGAATTCGTGTTATGGTGTTAAGAGGTAACAGAAGTGTAACCGAAGCTGGAAGTGACCTTCCTGACTATATCATACAAACACATGCTTTGACTGATAGTACTTCATTAAATGGAAAAGGATTTATTATTGATGTGTATCCTGATGTAAAAAAAAGCTGCGACATATTATCAAATCTTAAAACCAATAACTTTCTCCCTTATACACTGGCTGCCAGGTATGCTGAAAAGAACAAGTTGAATGATTGCATTTTATTAAACTCTTATGATAAGATTTCTGATACTACGATTGCTAATATCTTTATAATAAAAGATAAAAAAATCTATACCCCCTCTCTTGATGAAGGTTGTATTGCAGGGGTTATGAGGCGATGGATAATAGAAAAACTAAAAACAGAAGGAAAAGATATTGTAGAAAAATCTTTAACGATTGAAGATTTAAAACAAGCTGATGAAGTTTTTTTAACTAATTCGATAGATCCGGTACGGTGGGTGAGGCAATTTCAAAATGTGCGATATAATAATACGCAGGTGAAAAATATATATGATGAAATAATGAAAACTTTTTAAGCAAATTATTGTATAGTATGGATATCGTTTTCAACTTATTTTATTGATGAAGAGTATTAACATTTTTTGGTTTAGAAGAGACCTGAGATTGCATGATAACGCAGGATTGTATTATGCTCTAAAACAAAATTTTCCAGTTATCCCCATTTTTATTTTCGATAAACATATTCTTGATGTTCTGGAAGATAAGGCAGACAGAAGAGTAAATTTTATTTATAATGCGATTATTGAATTACAGAATGAATTACTTATAACAGGATCATCTTTAGAAATTTATCATGGGCTTCCGGAACAAATTTTTGAACAATTAATGTCAAAGTATGATATTAAAGAGGTTTTTACCAATGATGATTATGAGCCGTATGCTATCGAAAGAGACCAGGTCGTAAGAAACATCCTTAACAGAAAAAAAATATTATTTAAGGCTTATAAAGATCAGGTCATTTTTGATAAAGATGAAATAATTAAAGATGACCACACACCTTACACGGTTTTTACACCTTACAGTAAAAGATGGAAAACTAAACTGAAGGACTTTTATTTAAAGCCTTATCCTTCTGAAAAATTATCTGTCAATTTTTTTAATCAATCCCCTAAAATAATTCCTTCACTGGAGTCAATGGGGTTTAAAAAAACTGATACAGTATTTCCTCTTAAAATATTTTCAGAGCAACTTATCTCAGATTATTATTTGCAAAGAAATTTCCCTGCAGCAAATGGCACTTCGAGGTTAAGCGTTCATTTGCGTTTTGGCACCATCAGCATACGTGAACTGGCAGGGAATGCTGTACGTTTAAATGAAACTTTCTTAAATGAATTAATCTGGCGAGATTTTTACCAGGCCATCCTATGGCATTTTCCAAAAGTTGGTAATCATAAAGCATTTAAACCGGAATATGAAAATATAAAGTGGCGCAATAATGAAGAAGAATTTGCCCGCTGGTGCAACGGGCAAACGGGTTACCCTATTGTGGATGCAGGTATGAGGGAGCTTAACCAAACAGGTTTTATGCATAACCGGGTACGTATGATAGTTGCCAGCTTTTTATGTAAGCACTTATTAATTGACTGGCGCTGGGGCGAAGCATATTTTGCACAAAAACTTTTAGATTTTGACCTTGCTTCTAATAACGGAGGATGGCAATGGGCTTCCGGTAGTGGTTGTGATTCTGCACCTTACTTCAGAATATTTAATCCGTACCTGCAAACAAAAAAATTCGACAAGGATTTGATCTATATAAAAAAATGGGTACCTGAGTTCCAGGAATTTACTTATCCCACACCAATTGTAGAGCATGAATTTGCGAGAAAGAGATGCCTTGCAGTATATGCTGATGCAATAAAAAACTTACATTAGCCTATACTTTCATACTAAAACAACTTTTCTCAAACCAAAATTAATAACAGACCTGATGAAGCCAGAAACAACTTTCAGGATTTTATTTGTTGTGTCTATATTTTTCTGCTCACCGAAAATTTCTGCGCAAACCACTACTCCTGTTGGTCATATAGATCCATCTAAACCAACAAATCAATACACACGCTTAAGTAATAACCTGGAGTATAACTTTCTTAAATCAGGCAAACGAACATATGGATACCGGGCCAACTTTGTTTGGGCATCAGGGCGGCAGCATCATTCATTATACATAGAGCTACCCTTATTATATGCCACTTCTTCCAAAAAATTTGGATTAAGCGATATGCGTTTCCGTTACTACTGGGTTCCTTATAAGAACTATGCAAAAAAACCAGGCGCATTTGGTTTGGCAATTGATGCTTATGTTCCTACAGGAAAACTGGATTATGGCCTTGGAAGAAATCGCTGGGTTGTGGCAACAGGCTTGTCAACAGCATTTGTATTTGGGAATTTTTCAACATTCCCTTATATCTATTATCTCTACAGCAGTGAGATTATGAGTGATAAATTATCGGTTGCAGGTAAAAGGGCATTGAATGGGTACATTATTCAATCTGTATGTGTTTATAAATTGAACAAAAAAAATTATATTGATTGTACACCAATCTTTATGAAGAACAGTTATAGTAATTCAGGCAAAGATGATTTTGTGGTGGAAGGAAATTTTCAACACATGGTTAAACAAAATAAATTTCAGGTGGGGTGTTTTGCAAGAAGATATTTTCATGGGAATACAACTACTTTCCGTGCATCTATGAGAATGTATTTTTGAAATTGTGTTACCTCATCAGCGAAAGGAAAGCATATGATAAAAGCATCATTCAAACTTTCCCTCCTTTTTAGTTAAAGCAAAAAACTGATCTAATTTACTACCTATAGCTTCTTCAAAAGCCGCCTGCATGTCTTCAGGTTGTGGGTGTTTAAATTTCCACTTATTAAAATAGTTATGAATAGCCAGTTCCAATTTATCTCTGCCGATAGCACTTTCTAAAAGATACATCCATAAGGCTGTTTTTACATAAGATACAACTCCATACTCCTGGCTGTCAGGGAATTTATCTGCAGGTATATCCATTGCAGACTGCATGGGAATATTTTTATCAATTACATTGTATAATGTTTTCTGAAATTCATCTGATGACAGATTTTTTATTTCTTTTGGAATGGCATCACCAAAAATACTATTACTCCTATACTTTTCTGCTTCATACCTGAATTGAAAATAGCTGTTCAATCCTTCATCCATCCAGGTATGCGCCCTTTCGTTGCTGCCAAGCATGCTCATAAACCAGTTATGGCCTACTTCATGTACAATCACAGCGTCCAGTGTTTCTTCTTTTGCATCCGGACTTGTAATGAGGGTAATTGTTGGATATTCCATACCTCCACTCGAATTATTTTTTGGCCCTTCAACTGCCTGTACTACACGGTAACCATATTCTCCTACCCAATCGCTGTATTTTCTTATACCGTCTTTTATATAATCTATGCTGTTTTTCCAGATAGTACCTTTCTTGTTATGATAATAAGAAAAAGCATCTATCACTTTGCTATCAGGCAATTGTATAGTATCATATTGTATCACGAAATCTTTATCAGCGAACCACGCAAAATCAGGCACCGCTTCTGCATAATACGAAAGTGTTTTCTTATCATTTTTTTTGGCAGGCACATAAAGGAAAGGCTTGCCTGTGCGATCAATTGTATTTTTAGAACCTGCTATTTTGTAGGCATCAAGTTCACCTGTTGTTAGCAATGTACCGGTGGCGCCTACAATATACTCAGAAGGGATTGTAAGGCTTACTGAATAATCGGCAAACTCACTATAAAATTCACCCATATCCAGGTAAGGAAACTCATGCCATCCATCCTTATCAAACACTGCAGGCTTGGGGTACCATTGGCAGGCCATAAATTCACCGTCTGCATAACCGGATCTGGAAAAGTATGGTGGCAACATTACTTTAAACGGAGTTGAAATAGTAACTGAATCACCGGGAAGTATTGGCTTATCTAATAGCAATTTAATAATATCTATATATTGCGGATTAGAATGTGCTTCAGTTTGCGCAGGTTGATCATTCACTTTAAAAGCCAGACCTTCTATAGATCCGGTACCGAAGCTTTCCATTTTTTTTGAACGTTCTTTATCATTTTTTATCTGCTGTAATAAGGCGGTAGATTCATTTTTATATGCATTGGCCCATATATGAAACCAGATAAAATTGAGTGTTGAGGGGGAATTGTTCTTATATACAATTGTTTCAAATCCTGTTATTGATTTTTCCTGGTCATTTAATTCAGCCCTGATATTATAATGTAATTGCTGCTGCCAGTAAGGTGCCTGGCCTTTTAATTGTACACTGATTATAATTGAGATAAGTATGCAGAAAGTCTTCATGGTATGTTGTATTAAAAAGTAAAACCCCGGGAATTCTATTAAAGGTTATGTGCTGTAAGACGGATTAAATATAGCTGAAGTTAATAACAAAAACTTAATTAATCCACGCCCTGGCGTAACGCTAATATTATAAAAGTTAAACCCGGCTGCATGTGTTAGAGGGACAAATACAAGTTATTTAAAGAGAAAGCTAATACTCAAAAAGTATGACACTATAGAGATTGAAAAGTTTTTCTTTTCGAAAATTAAGGAAGCCTATCACATCATCAGGATGATGTTACGGATAGGCTTTTCACATATCCAGCTTAAATTGAAATTGTATACAATAAGTTGCTATAAGCTAACTCTACGAGTACATTAGAAAATTCGCAAATACCCAAGATGTTGTTGTGTGTCAAATGCAATACCTTTTTTTGAAATATTACTAATGCCATCAATAAATTTCCCCCTCTTTTCCCATCC
>JBDSAQ010000335.1:0-8355 GCA_039922095.1 Ginsengibacter sp.
ATGCTTCCTGCTTTATCATTGGTTCCGCTTTGCCTGGCACCACCAAATGGTTGCTGACCAACAACAGCACCGGTTGGCTTATCGTTTATATAAAAATTGCCTGCACTATTTCTTAATTTAGATGTGGCTACTTCGATCGCCTGCCTGTCAGTAGCAATCACTGCGCCTGTTAGTGCGTACTTTGAAGTTGAATCAACAAGCTGCAATGTTTCTTCAAACTTTTCTTCATCGTATTCATATATGGTCAAAACAGGACCAAACAATTCTTCACACATAGTTACATACTTTGGATCAGTTGTTTCAATTACAGTGGGCTCAATAAAAAAGCCTTTAGTTTTATCACACGTGCCACCTGCTATAATCTTTACTGATGAATCATTCTTTGCATCATTGATATATTTTTCGAGCTTATCAAAACTTTTTTCATCAATAACGGCATTTATAAAATTGCCGAAATCTTCTGTGGTGCCCATCTTCATTGTTTTAATGGCCGCTATCAATTTTTCTTTAATTTGGGTTGATAAATTTGAAGGAAGATAAGCCCTTGAAGCAGCGGAGCATTTCTGTCCCTGGTACTCAAACGCACCACGGGCAAGTGCTGTAACCACTACATCTGCATCAGCAGACTTGTGAGCAATTACAAAATCTTTACCACCGGTTTCGCCAACAATCCGGGGGTAAGAGTTATAAATATTCGTGTTCTCTCCAATAGTCTTCCACATTCCATTGAATACGCCTGTACTGCCTGTAAAGTGAACTCCGGCAAATTGAGGATGGGCAAAACAAACTTCGCCAACTGCAGGTCCATCACAAATATTAAATTAATAACACCTGCAGGCAATCCGGCCTCTATCAAAATCTTCATAAATAATTGTGCACTGTAAACCTGTGTATAAGCACATTTCCAAATAACTACATTGCCGCACATTGCTGCAGAAGTAGGGAGATTGCCGGCTATAGCTGTAAAATTAAATGGTGTAACAGCCAGTACAAAACCTTCCAGCGGACGATACTCCATACGATTGTTCATACCATATCCACTTATCGGTTGCTGGCGATAAATATCGCTGAGAAAATGAACATTAAAACGTAAAAAATCAATCAGTTCACAGGCACTGTCAAGTTCTGCCTGCATCACATTTTTACTTTGCCCAAGCATTGTTGTGCCATTAATATATGGCCTGTATTTAGTAGCCAGGAGGTCTGCCACTTTTAAAAAGATATTAGCCCTGTTCTCCCAACTAATATTTGCCCACTTATCTTTTGCAGCAAGAGCCGCATCTATAGCATCTTTCACATGTTCCGCATCCCCTGTATGAAAATACCCCAGCAAATGATTCCTCTCGTGGGGAGGATGCAACTCAACTTTATTTTCTGTACGCACTTCTTTGCCACCAATGTACATTGATACATCAACCTGTTTACTTTTAAGAGCTTTTAATGCTTCTTTTAATAACTTTCTTTCATCACTTCCGGGAGCATAATTGTGAACTGGTTCATTAAGCGGGAGCGGATAATAAAAATCTCCGTATTGCATAAGATCATATTTAAGGCATAGCGAAATTAACCCAATCGAAGCTATATCCCATAGAACTTTTGCCATAAAACTTTATCTATATTTGAGCGAAAAGACTGCAATATTGTTTATGTTAATGTATCCGAACCAAACTATTGAAACAAAGTATTCCCGATTTTATAGAGATTCTCAGGAGCTAATAATCTTAAAATACAAATGCAATCATCTTCATCCTACCAGCTACCAGCAAGTAGTCAAATTTTTACAGTTGTTGTTTAATCAAATGAAGAAATTTTAATCTTTTATAAAAGAAATTTAAACTGCTATAATGAGGCTGCTACGATATATAGTTACATTGTTTAAGATAATCAACGGGATTAATATCCAGAGGAAAAGGAATCAATTGTTTCTGTTGCCTTACATAAAATCGCTTGAGAAAAAGCATAATGGTATTTTTCCGGAGCAGCAGGCAAAAAAAATTATAAATTATTATGGCTTATTTATCCCAAGTATATTATGCACCAGCTATAAAAGATTAAATGCTAAAAAGCTAACAAATGATGAACGAAAGAGGGTATCGCTTTTAGGTATACTTACCCCGGTTGGGGATGATCTTTTTGATATTGACAAACTGGATGCAGAAAGTATCAGGACGATAACATTTGCACCTGAAACATACGGGGCACATACTTTTTCCTCATCTGTTGCTAAAGAAATACAAAGTTATCTATTACAAAATGTTCCCAATAAAAAGGAATATACAGAAGCTTCCGGGAATGTTTTTGAAATTCAACTTGAAACCATCAGGCAAACAGATCCATCTATTAGTAATCACGAAATTGAAAAGATCACTTATGCCAAAGGCGGCTATTCTGTAATACTTTATTACCAAACTTTAGATGAAGCTGCATCAGCAGAGATGTTAAAAGTACTTTTTCATATAGGCAGTCTTATGCAACTTGCAAATGATTGTTTAGATATTTATAAAGACATCAACGATGGAATTTATACCCTTGCAAACAGGTGCAATGATTACCGGGAGTTGAAAAGAATATTTCTGCAAAGGGTTAAAGAAACCAACCGATTGATCAGCGCACTTCCTCACAATAAATTGCGGAAACAGGAATTTTCTGTAGTTATGTATTTTATAATTGCCAGGGGACTTGTTGCAATTGAACAGATGATAAAATTGCAGAGAAAACTTAAAGCTCCTGTAGATTGTTTAAAAGCAGAGCGAAGCCAACTCATTACAGATATGGAGAAGCCGAAAAATATTATTAAGTGGTTGTGCTATACTTATAAGTTATCCCGACTTAAATAATAAAATTAAATGTGATAAGTCGCCTGATTATATTCCATGTCGTAATGCTGTTCTGTATAAAAAAAACAGTAGCACAAACGCCTGATAGCGCACTTATTAATCAGTTAATAAAAGAAATTGCAGCGATGCAATATACCAAGGAAGGCAGGTATGTTTTTCATACGGGCATGTTTTACAGTTATAAAAAATGGGCAGGCAATCCACAGAGAATTACACCTGACAACAATATTTTTTTTACAGGCATTATTGCTTTTGCTCTAAAAAGCATGTTACCATATTTAAGTAATGAGAATAGAAAATTAGGCGAAAAAATTATTGCCAATGCTGCTGCTGCATATCCTTACTATCAAAACAAGCAAAAAAAACCTACATACTTTTTTTGGCAGGGAGGAAAGCCCATAATGCCCAATACTCTTCTTGCGCAACATTTAAGCAACATATTAGCCACATCAGAAGATATAGATGACAGCATAATGTTATTAATGGCAATGGATGCACCCGATAGCAGTAGCCGAAAATTAAAATTGATTATGGATTCAGTTGCCAATGGCAAACGGCGTAAGATCAGAAATACATTTAAAAAATACAGGGATCTGCCGGCACACACCACTTACCTGGGCATGAAGATGAGAGTGGATTATGACTTTGCAGTCCATTGTAATACTCTGTATTTTCTATTGCAAAATAAAGTGCCGTTTAATCAGCACGATTCAGCTACAGTAACGCTTTTACAACAAATGATTCAAAACAGGGAATATATAAAACATCCACATTTTATTGCTCCTTATTATATTAAACCTCCGGTTATATTGTATCACCTTGCCAGACTAATGGGTAAGTTTACAATCCCTGCACTGGAATTGTACAAGCAGCAAATTATTGATGATATAAACATTCAGTTACAGAAGACCGGTAACATATTGGATGATGTTATACTAAGAACCTCACTTTTGCGATTAGGAGTTCAAACTCATCCATTATCTATAAATAGTATGAAAGAGTTTAGCAGCAGTAACCAGGAGCAGTTCGTATTTTACCAGGCACGGGCAGCCTCGCAATCAGGACTTCTTTTAAAAAAGATATTTATTAACTGCAGCATTTTTAATTACCATTTTTTTTGCGGGGCTTTTAATAAGATTTTATTGTTGGAGTATTTGGTGGAGAGAAATAAAAGGTGATCAGAAATGAGTATTTAAAATTTCTACTGCTCTAAAGGCGCAACAAAAGCAGTACAGGTGCCGGTTGTAAATGCCGCAAGCCAGTTAACAATGGCATCGCTTAGAATCCCCCCAGCTAAGACTGAAGTTCCGTCCTTGCGAGGAGGCACGAAATGCACTTTGACCTTAAAAAGGGATTATGCCGACGACGCAATCTCCTGTTAAACTCTGAAGTATATAGAACTTCACTTTCAGAAATGTTTACTATAAGATTGCTTCGTCGGCGGTAGCCCTTGTAAATTTTTTTAGTTAATATCGCCTCCCCGCAAGGACGATACCGCTCGTTTTTTTTGGTTCTTATTATTAGCTTAATTCATTTTTACTGATATAGTCTTTTTGTAAGCGGTATCTATCCATCCATCCATTTTTTTGCTGATAAATTTTTGCAGTATCCTATTTGAAAGTACTGAATTTACAGACATAGTAAAAAGCCACCCAGGAATATAATTTATGATACGGAAGACTTTTTCTTCAAAGGTCATACGTTTATGTATCTCACGGTCATAGTTTTTAAACATGCGTTCTTCAAAACAATTTTGCTTAACAGCACGCTCTATAAATTGTGCGGCAATGTATGCTGAAATCATCCCTGAGCCAATGCCTTCACCGGAAGTTGGGCAGATAAGAGAAGCAGCATCTCCCACAAGCATCCATCCATTACCATGTGCTTTACGCTGACTGCCAGACATTGGAAGACCCCAGCCCTTTATGGTTTCTGCTGGCTGGGCATTTTTAAAGCGTTCCGCTAAATAGGGATCTGTTTTTATTAATTCTTCAAACACTTTGCGTACATCAATATTTTTTTTAGCCACGTAACTACTTGCCATTCCATACCCTACGTTTGCCTCACCCCCTGGTAATGGAAATATCCAGAAATATGATAGCGGCTGTTTGCGGGGAAAATAAATTTCTATAAGATTATCATCATGCAATCCGTTTATACCTTTCCAATACTGCCGTACTGCGGCTGCATAATTACGACGATCAATTTTTCTTTCCCCTACATGTCTTAGCACAACAGAATGATCGCCATCCGCACCAATCAAAAGCCGCGTTTCTATTTCCACTTTACCCTTTGCATTAGTGCCATATAATATCCATCTTTCTCCAGTCTTTTCTATCTTTTCTATTTTGGTGCCTAAACGAACATCAGCGAAATTGGGGTCTAGCTTTTCAACTAATAAATTATCAAAATACTTTCTTTTAGATAAATAGAATATGGGCTTTAGTGCTGAGCCATTCAATCTATCTTTTTCTTTTCTCCTAAGAACAACATACTTGCCATAAGGTAATATAAACCTCATCCCCTGGGATGGTGTAAAGTTGGTTGTATTTGTAAATTCATTTAATGCAATGTTTACGTCAATCTGATTTAATACACGTACCACATTTAAATCTATACCATCGCCACAAATCTTATCTCTTGGAAATTCCGCAGCATCAACTATTAAATGATCAATCCCTTTTTTAGCTAACAGCAAAGACAATGTACTTCCCGAGGGCCCGGCTCCCACTATACAAATGCCGGTTTTTATTTTTTCAATTGTCATCCGCTATCTTTTTTTCTTTGCGCTAATCATTTGTTGAACATGATGGATTCAGGAATTATGATGAAGTTCATCACCAGTCAATTTCCCCGTTATGTTTTTGCTAATTGATTTATTCATTTGAAAATGGTTTCGGGTACCCCCTTATTTACCACATAGGATGTGTAGGTGATCTCTATCGTTCCTTTCTCGGCTTTCTTTTTATCGGCTGTATTATTTTTGCCGCCTTCATCAAAATCAAAAGTAAAACCTTTCGGTAATTTATGTTTGGTGCTAAATGTAAAGGTCATCTTATCAGCTAATCCATATTTGGCATACTTTCCATAAGTCATTTCCAGTTCATAAGTGCCATTGTCTTTTGTGGTGGTTTTGCTTTTTCTTATTAATAAATTTTCTTCATCAATATAAAGAGTTGATAGTACAACCTCATTCTCTTCATCTTCGGGCAGCAATTTAATTATACGCACATTTGCACTTCCCAGTTTTACTACGCCCCCATCAATTGCTGTATAATTATTATCAGCAAACAGGTTATTTAAATTAATGCTGGCTGTGCCTTTTGGTATGAAAGAAATTCCTTTATCATTTTTTATTTTTAGCAGGTAAGGTTTTTTATAATAGACCTTAACGTTGGCGATAGGGACTTTTAAAAAAGCCACTTTGGTTTTCATACGCCCGTTTGCTTCATAATCGTTTATCAGGTTTAATTTATCTTTTACTTTTTGCAAAAGGCTGGTAACATCCTGGGCAGAAGCAGAAGAGGTAATGCACAAAAAAACAAATAATAAAAAACGTATTTTTTTCATGATATCATTTTAGTATCTAACTTAAAATATCTTTCTTTTTAAAAATTATAACCGCTGTGGTTACAAACAAAACAATATAACCTGCCAATATAGAAAGGCTTTTGAGAATGGATGAAAAATTGCGGACAGAGCCTGTTATGGTTTGTCCATCCTCATCAAAATCAATATAAAAAAATCCTTTCCAGCCAAGCATGTGTGTAATAAACAAATATGGCTTTACGGCTTTATCATAAATGGGCACTCCCATTTCGCTTATAATAGTGAACACAATTATTATGGCAACTGTACCAACAATTGGACCGATAGAATTTTCTGAGAGAACCGATAACATAAAAGATAGTGCTGCAACAACTATTAATGCAACTGCTGCAAAACCAAAGGCGGCAAAGTATCTCCACAAAACATCAGCCTTTTCTACCTGCAGTAACATATTTTCTTTTGCAACTACCAGGTCGTTTGCACCAAACAGTAAAACGCTTACCACGAGAGATAAAAAAGCCATCCACAACAATAAAATAATGGTGTAGATAACACAGGCCAAAAATTTGGTAAGTATAATATTTGTTCTGCTGATGGGTTTGGTAATGAGTAAACGAAGCGTGCCCATGTTTGCTTCTCCTGCAACAATATCACCAGTTACCAATGCCACCAAAATAGGCACATGAATCAGCAACAGATTTAAAATATTAAATGCTATCCAATAGCCATTATTTATCTGATCATAAGGTATATCTAAGGTGTCATCAAGATCACTTACCATAAACTTCACATAATCTTTACCGTTAATTACCAATGCCAGTTGTATCAATAAAATTATGGCAGCAATGGCGCCGAAAGCAATGTAGGTTCGGGGCTTTTTAAATATTTTATACAGCTCAAATTGTAACAGGTTCCACATGCTGGTTGGCAGTTGTAAGTGATAAAAAATAATCTTCCAGGGAATGTCGCGGCTTAACTGAAAGCACCTGCACATTCATTTGCACTAATTGATTTATAAATTCAGGGATAAGAGATTTATCAAATTTTAAAATGATATCACCATCCTTTGTTTGCTGCAAGTATTGTTTCCACCGGGTTTCAGCAATTTGGTTTTTGGCAGAGGCATTGTCGGTTGTATTAACTTCTACAATTGTATTTGCAGGGTCGAGCAATACCGCTGAAGTGCCTTCTACAATTTTATTTCCTTTATCAATGATCAATATCCTGTTTGCAATTAATTCAATTTCTGTTAACAGGTGCGATGAAACTAAAATCGTTTTACCAAATTTTCTACTAAGGCTTATTATAAGATTTCGAATGTCAGCAATTCCCTGCGGATCTAACCCATTAGTTGGCTCATCAAGAATAAGCAATTTGGGGTTATGAATAAGAGCAGCAGCAATTCCCAGCCGCTGTTTCATTCCCTGTGAAAAAGTTTTTACTTTGCTATGTGCTCTTGCAGCGAGCCCAACCATTTCCAACTGTTCAAATATTTTGTTTTTTGAAATTTTTACGCCGCTGATCTTTGCAAAAAAAGAAAGATTATGATATGCAGAAAGGTAATTATACAGATCAGGCTTTTCAATAATTGCGCCTATGTCAGTTAAAATTTCTTCCCTGTGTGTATGTAAATTTTTACTGAAGATATGTATGGAACCGGCTGTAGGTTTTATCAACGTAAGCAACATCCTTATTGTTGTAGATTTTCCGGCGCCATTCTGTCCCAAAAATCCATATATATCACCTTCATTCACACTGAACGAAAGATCGTTTACGGCAGTAACGTCTTTAAATTGCTTGGTTAAGTTTTTTACTTCAATTATTGCAACCATAAAAAATTTTAGACGCAGCGGAGGTGCTAAACTGTTGCATCCTTCTCCTGCATCAGGTACGCTTTAATAAAGCCATCTAACTCACCATCCATTACCGGGCCTACATTTCCTACTTCATAATCTGTGCGATGATCTTT
>JBDSAQ010000336.1:0-8552 GCA_039922095.1 Ginsengibacter sp.
ATCAACAATTATTTGCTGTGATAAATACTGAAAAAAAAGAACTGGCCTTTATGGTTTTAATGAAAGGCTTTGAGTTTAAAAAAGAATTAATGCAAACACACTTTAATGAAAACTATGTTGAAAGCGATAAATATCCTAAGGGAAGCTTTAACGGCACTTACACCGGTGATGTGGATATGAAGAATGGCACAGCTTCCAATATAAATGTAAAAGGCACATTCACTTTACATGGGGTTGCCAAACAAATTGAAATACCTGCCACGCTTCAGCTATCAAATGGAATATTAACCGGGCATTCTGTTTTTAATGTAACCCCTGAAGATTATAATATAACTATACCACAGCTTGTAAGAAATAAAATTGCCAAACAGGTTGAAGTAGAAATTAAAGTCAATTGTAACCCCAAAAACTGATTAGCATGTTCAGCAAAGTAATAGTTATTTTTTTCAGTAGTATATTTTCTTACAGCGCTTTTTCACAAGACTCAACTTTAATGCAAATGCTTGAAGATTCCATGAGCGCATCACCCGGTCCCACCTATGTAACTGGCACGTTCAACGGAACTACTATTGTCAATCAGCAAACTGTAGAGCTGCCTGCAAAAAACGTTTTGCTCTTTATGATTATGCATCGTTTTGGAAAGATAAATGACGGGGCATATAATTTTTTTGGACTTGATAATGCTACTCTACGACTCGGCCTGGATTATGGCATTACCAACCGGTTATCAATTGGTGTTGGCAGAAGCTCATTGGATAAAACATTTGATGCTTCAGTTAAATATAAACTCCTGCGACAGGATAATCAAAAAAACATGCCCATCTCTTTAAATATTTTTGCTTCTATTGTTTATCCTACTTTAAAATATTCTGATAAACCATATCTGAAAAAAGACCATAGAAAGATTTACACTGCACAACTGATTGCAGCAAGAAAATTTGGTAAACGGCTATCTCTTCAATTTATACCAACATGGATGCACTTTAACCTGGTACCAAAAGCGGTTGATAAAAATGATATAATAGCCCTGGGTATCGGAGGCAGAATTAAGATCACAAAGCGCACTGGTATTATTGCAGAATGTAATTATGTGCCTTCCGGCCAATTCAGGTCTTCTCCAATTTATTATTCATTTTCAAAAGGAATTGAATTTGAAACTGGTGGCCATGTTTTTCAATTAATATTTACAAATTCAGATGGGATGGTGGAGCCGTATTATATTGCTAAAACCACAGGCAGATGGGGGAAAGGTGATATTTATTTTGGCTTTAATGTTTCCAGGGTTTTTAATTTAAAAAAATAAAACAAAGGCAACCTTTTTATTTTAAAAACGTATCCTAATTTATAATCCTTAACATTTCTTATAATCTTTCCTAAAATTAATTGTATGAGCAAAAAATTTACCATTCAGGCTGTTTCTTTATTATTCTTTTACCTGTTTTGTTTCAGTTTTAAATCCGGTGCAGCTATACATACAGTAACTGTTGCTAATTTTTCTTTCTCCCCTTCTGATATCCCTAATGTAGTTTTGGGAGATGTTGTAAGATTCGTTTGGTCATCAGGTTTCCATACTACAACTTCCACTTCCGTTCCGGCTGGCGCCACTACCTGGAATGAGAATATGAATTCTGCTGCTTTATCATATGATTATACCGTTACAGTACCTGGTGTTTATAATTACGTATGTAATTTCCATGAAGGTATGGCCGGATCTTTTACTGCTTCCTCGTCTTTACCGGTTAAGCTTTCTGAATTTAAACTTTCAAATAACAATAATAATGCTGTTTTAAAATGGACAACTGAATCAGAAGATAATATTGATTATTTTTCTGTACAAAAAAGTAAAACAGGTTCTGATTTTGTTGAGATAGCCAGAGTGCCGGCTGCGGGCCATTCTTCAGTTACCAAATCATATACCTATACTGATCCTAATTCATCCTCATCAGATAAATATTATTATTACACACTTGCCATTGTAGATAAAGAAGGCAAAAGAGAATTCTCTTCTGTAGAGCTGTTTAAAAACAAAACAATTATCCCTAAACTCATTATCTCCTTAAGCCCTAATCCTATTGAAAGGTCCGGGCATTTAATGTTGAAATTTAATGCGGATAAAACAAGTCAAATGAATGTAAGGGTTTCAAATATGCAGGGTCGGTCTATTCTTGAAACTACAATGTATGCAACAGAGGGAGTTAATAATGGTCATCTTATGCTTGGGAATATTTCAGCAGGTTCTTATTCAATAAGTTTTGAGCTTAATGGTATAAAAGAAACTCATAAAATAATAGTTAAGTAAATTTTTTAGTGAAGTTAATTCACAATTAAACAGGCTATTAGTTCTTCTTTCTAAAACCTGAAACCACAAGGTTGTTTTATGTTATCCATATTCTCTTCTAATCACCGAAGAGAATATGGATATTTTTTTACACGGCTTATATATACTTCTCTCTCAATCTTTCTTAAAAAAGTATTAAACCTTTGGGAGGTATAAGTTTAAATTCTATCCAATTGGAATTAGGTATAATTTAGCATCCTAATGGAAAAAATAAAAACAATAATTGCAGATTCTATCAAAGTGAAGAATGTTATACTTACTGATGATAAGCTTTTGCAAGTTGTAAAAGATTGTGTATCTGTTATTGTAACCGCATTTCAAAAAGGTAATAAAGTTTTATTTTGCGGCAATGGTGGCAGCGCTGCAGATGCACAACATCTTGCAGCAGAATTCAGCGGGAGATTTTATATTGACAGGGATGCTTTACCTGTTGAAGCTTTGCATTGCAACACATCTTACATAACCGCAGTAGGTAATGATTACGGGTTTGATGTAATTTATTCAAGAATAATAAATGGGATTGGCAACAAAGGTGATGTGTTGATAGGATTAAGCACTTCAGGTAATAGTAAAAATATTATCAATGCTTTTGAGACAGCCAGAAAAAAACAAATGATAACGATAGCTTTCACTGGTGAGAGCGGCGGGCAATTAAAAACCATTTCAGATTTTTTACTTAATGTTCCATCTGGCGATACTCCCAGAATACAGGAAAGTCATATCCTGCTTGGACATATAATATGCCAGTTAGTAGAAGAAATTTATTTTGCTGATACTAATGATTAAAGAAGCTGTTATACTTGTTGGCGGCCTCGGTACAAGATTACGTTCTGTAATTTCTGAATTGCCTAAGTGCATGGCACCCGTAGCCGGAAAGCCTTTCCTGTATTATATTATAAATCATCTTGAAAAAGCGGGCATCCAAAAATTTATTTTTTCTGCCGGGTATAAAAATGAAATTATAGAGAAATATCTCAGAAAAAAAACAACTATTAATTATCAGCTATCTGTTGAAAAAGAGCCGTTGGGTACAGGAGGTGCAATTAAATTTGCCATAGCAAAGTCAACTGAAAAAAATACCCTTATTGTAAATGGCGATACCTTGTTCTCAATTAATATAGCCATGCTTAGTGCATCTCATAAGGCTTTTAATGCAGATTGTACTTTGAGTTTAAAGCCCATGCATAATTTTGAAAGGTATGGTGTTGTCGAATTAAATAGTGATGGCTCGATCCAATCTTTTAAAGAAAAAAAAGCTTATAAAGCTGGTGATATAAACGGAGGTGTTTATGCATTGAATGTTCCCCGCTTTTTAAATGAAGATTTGCCTGAAAAGTTTTCATTTGAAAAAGACTATCTCGAAAAATATTTTGATAAGAGCAAAATGTATGGAGTAGTACAGGATGAATATTTTATTGATATTGGTATTCCGGAGGATTATGAGAGGGCACAGACAGAATTAAAGAATAAATAAGAAGTAAGAACAGTTTGTATAAAAGCTTGATTTCATTTTTTACTTCATTTTTCATTTGTTTCAATTTAAAATTTTGACTTTAAAATCAATTGATAAAAGCTGGACTTTATTTTTAGACCGTGATGGGGTTATTAATAATGAGAAGCACATGGATTATATTAATACCTGGGATGAATTTGAATTTTACCCGGGAGTGCCGGAAGCCATTAAATTGTTTTCACAAAAGTTTGGAAGAATATTTATTATAACCAATCAACGTGGGATTGCAAAGGGACTTACAAAGCCTGAAGATCTTGATACGATCCATAAGAACATGCTTGAATGTATTGAGAAGGCAGGAGGTAAAATAGATAAAATTTATTTTTGTGCCGACATGGATGATACAAGCCTTAACCGTAAGCCTAACACGGGTATGGGTTTACAGGCAAAAAAAGATTTTCCTGAAGTCGAGTTTTCTAAAAGTATAATGATCGGCAATACACTCAGCGATATGCAATTTGGCAGAAACCTCGGTGTTGCTTTTACTATTTTTCTGCCTACTACATTTACAGGTATAAAACTTCCCAACACCTTAATTGATTTTGTTTTTAACGACCTGCTGTCTGTAGCAAGTGCTATGTAACTAATCGTTAAAATTATTCAACCTCAGGTAAACGTGTTTAAATTTGTTCTCTTTCAATAAAGTTTTTTTGATGAAAAGAATCTATTTCTTATCTATACTATTTTTATTGTACTGCAGCATTTCTTTTTCACAAAAAATCACTTCCAGCGATTTTAAAATATTAAGAGAAAAGGAAGATTCTCTCAAAGTTCTTTCTGCCCAGATAATTGGTGGTTCAACTGCTGCTATCAGGCTTGATGCAGACAGCAGCTTCACTAAAATGTTTGTAAGAGCATTAAAAATAACGAGCTCATTTTATTATCCTTTTGATTCCCTGGTAAGTATTTCCAGGTTAGCGCCCCCGGATAGCAGCTTCAAAATTTTTACATGGCAAATGAATGTGAATGATGAGGTTACAAGACAGCATGGCGCTATTCAAATAAATACTAAAGATGGGTCACTTAAATTATTTCCACTAATTGATAAATCCGATAACACTCAAAATATAATTGATACTATTGGAAACAATTTTGGATGGATCGGCGCTGTTTATTACCAGTTAATTCAAAAGCATGCATCCGGAAAAACTTATTATACACTGCTTGGTTATGATGAAAATAATCTGACAAGTAATAAAAAAATAGTTGAAGTATTAAGCTTTGAGAATGGCTCTCCTGTTTTTGGAGGCAAATATTTTAGTTCTATAAATGAAATATTTGCCAATGCTGGCAACAGGTTTATATTGGAGTATAAAAAAAATGCAGGTCCCCGGCTTACTTACGACGATGATCTTGATATGATAATATATGAACATCTAATTTCTGAAACCGGTGAGCCTCAAAAAAAATACACCTATATACCAGACGGTGATTATGAAGGTTTGCAATGGAAAAATGGAATTTGGTCGCACATTGAAAAAGTATTCACACAACAATTAAAAGATGGTGAAGCCCCCGTACCAAACCCCATAAGGGATGAAAATGGGAATTTAAATGAGTCCCTTTTAAAGAATGAGATAACTGAAGAAGAGAATACAACAACCTCTCCGGGCAATAATAAGCCATCAGCTGCAAAGACAAAAGCATCTGGTGTAAAAGCAAAAATAAAAAAGAAATAAAGGCACCGGAATCAAAGGTTTTGGAAACGAAATTCTCATTAAGCATTGATATATGCAGTGAACCGCCTAAGGTTGCAACTTGATTTCAGAAAGTTTCTGCGGTTTTGTTGTTCCATGAGTTTACTTTTTTAATTATTTTAATGAAGTTTTGGTTAAAGCATCTTTATTTGATGTAACCACTTTTTATTTCAGTTTCAGCTTCTTTTGCCTTTTCATCTTTTACAACAAAATACACTCCGTCTCTTTCTATTCAGCCTTTCATTTCAAAGCCGTCTAACACTTGAACAAAACTCCTTCACAGTTGGAAACCACTTCCTACACCATAAACTGCATTGGTGTCGAAAGGAACAACTGTCTTTCCGCTAAGGTTATATTGGTGTAAAAATTCTTCATCGGTGGCGGCATCGTCATATCCCAGGTGGGAAAGCCAAGGAATACCACATCAAATTTTTCGATACTGTCAATTTTTGTTTTAATGTAGGTAAATATCTGGTTTTTCTGCTGTTGGTTTTTGAGCAACCATTATAGTTACCAGCAAGGCTATTCCACCCAATACTGCACAAATAACGAAGCCCCATTTCAAGCCTAATGCCTGTGATATTGCCCCCATTAATAAGGGGCCAATCATATCGCCTAATTCTTTAAAAGAACCTGCTACACCCATTGTTGCGCCCATTTCGTTTTCCTTTGCAAGTTTGCTAACCAGTGCATCAGAGTTTGTCCATACTACACCAATACCTATGCCTGCAACAATACAAGTAATAATCAATAATGTTCCTGTAACAAAAGGTATCGCTGCAGTTGATACGATAGATAACAACATTCCTAAACGCAGTATCATAACCTGGTTATATTTATCAGCCAACCAACCGGCAACCGGCTGCACTAATAAATAAGAAACAGTTGTTACTGAAAGCAACAAACCTGTATCAAAAGGAGTATAGCCTAATTCGTGAATGCGAACGGGCAGGAAGCCAAAGAGTATGCCCACAAAAAACATATTGATAACAATGATTAAAAACCAAGGCGCTAACGTTTTATTTTTAAAAACCACAAATAATGATTTGAAAGAAAAATCATCATCGTCATCATCGAAAGCTGCACCGCCTTTTTGTTTATCGGCTGGCAATGTAAAGGCAAGCAACAAAGCAATAAAACCAATACCTGCACAGGCATAAAAGATCCCTCCGAAATTTGACTTCATTACTATTGCACCACCAATGATGGGACTAACCACATAACCTAATCCTTTTATTGCATTGTAAATGCCAAAGGCTTTACCCTTATTGTCTTTGTATAAAGTACCCACCATTGCAAGTGATACGGCGGAAAGCGCTGCACCGCCTAAGCCTTGTAAAAAACGAACAACTATTAAAAATTTTGGCGGAACAAAAGAATATAACAACGATGCAAGAATAAAAATAATGATGCCGAGGTAAAGTGCTTTCTTCATTCCCTTCTTATCTGCCAGCCCTCCAAATACAGGTTTGGCAATAATCTCCGCAAAATCATAAATGGCTATTAGCAAACCAATCATGGTTAAACCAATGCCAACTTTCTCTGCATAAAAGGGAAGATTTACAGCAACTATATGAGCACCAAAAGAAGTAGCAAAGCCAAGAAATCCAAGTATAAATGCCCACTTCAAAGATGTTTTCATATTTGTGATTGATTAAGATCCTTATCAGATTTTTTCTTTAAATATTCCATTAGCCAAATAGTTAATATTAAATCGCCTGCATCCAGGGTAAGCCTCCAAACATTTTATATGCAATGCCAATTACAACTACCATAAAGAAAGATGGAAGTACAAAAGCAAGACCGCATAATGTTGCACCCAATATTCTATAATGTACATAACCTAAATAAATGCCTAACTGTGCTGCTAATGGACCTGGTGCAAGTTGTGCTAAAGCCAGGCCATCTTTATATTCTTCTTCTGTTATCCATTTACGTTCTACTACCAAATCTCTATGCATGTAACCGATTAATGCAACAGGACCACCAAAGCCTGCGTAGCCAAGTTTAAAGAAGTATTGTGCTAACTGTTTTAATGTGTAAGCCGGATTGATATTCTTTTCTTCCATACTGATGGTAAGTTGGCATTCGTGTTGATAATATACAATTAAGATTACGAAAGTATTTATTTTACTGTATTACTACAATGAAAGGGCGGCGTAACTTGTTTTCTTTTTCACTATAATTAATAAACTATGAAAGGATTAATCAAACTAAAAAAATGTTTACATGCTGTGTTATTCACGATATGTCTTGCTTCTTTTACTCAAGGTTTGAAAGCACAAAAAGCTGTTGATACTACTACTATAGAGAAGATAATGGGCATGAAAGGAAAGTTTAATAATGGGGAGTATAAAGTAACCATTCCACAAAATGATTTGAATGTAATGGTAGATGACTTTAAAATAATACCGGCAATGGGTTTGAGTACGTGGGTTGCTTTCACGCCTGCAAAAAACGGTGTGATGTTTATGGGAGATATTGTTATTACTGAAACTGACTTAAAACCTGTGCAACAGGAAATCATTAAACAAGGTTTGACAAGCACGGCTATTCATAATCACTTTATTCGCAATCATCCAAACATTATGTTCATGCACATGGGTGGTTCGGGAAGTACGGAAGTGATGGCGCAAAAGGCTAAAGCAGTTTTAGATAAGGTGAAAGAGGTGAGAGGCGGTGACCCTTCAAAAGGTACAGCTTCTTCAGAAGCAGTTACTAATTCAATTGATACAAAAATGCTGGATGGAATACTTGGTACCAAAGGTGAAATGACTAAAGGTGTGTATAAGTACACGATTGGCCGCCCCGATGTAAAATTGAGGGAACATGGTGTACCTGTATCTACGTTCTTAGGATTTAATACCTGGGCTGCTTTCCAGGGTACACCTGATAAGGCTGCTGTAGCCGGTGACTTTACCATGCTTGAAAACGAAGTTGAGCCTGTATTAAAAGCGCTAATAGAAAATGGAATTGAAGTAGTTGCATTGCATAACCACATGGT
>JBDSAQ010000337.1:0-5785 GCA_039922095.1 Ginsengibacter sp.
GTTTCCTGAGTAGTTTGGATTGTTTAAAATAAAATCACGCTTTGGCGTTCCATCACTTTCGTAGCGCCAGTCACAAAATAGATTTTGTCCGAAACCTTCTTTTGTTGTGCCCTTTAAAAAACGTGCAGGGATGATCTGGTCTGTATCAATATTTTCAATTGGAACAGGAATAAATGTTGATGTTATGATATTAAACTTCTTACTCATTGTTTTTTTATTGCCTTAACCCTTAGCCTTATATAATCTGCATACCATTTGCCATTTTCAAAGTTACTTTCACTTAGTATTTCAACTGACTCATCAATGATATTTTCAATTTCTTCACCAGGAATATTTTTAAACAAAGCGCCGCAAAATTGAATGATCCAATTCTTCATTCCATCTTCACCGAGCAATTCAGTTGGTCTTTCAAATTGAATGATGTTTGAAATGGTGAAACCTGTTCTTTCCAGCAACCCCGCCTGTTCAGCCGCAGATGAAAAATAATTCAGATCAATGGTTAAGTTTTCATGCCATCCCCGTCTTTTTAAAACTTCTTTTATTGCCTTATGAATACTCTCAACATTATGCTTTGCGCCCATTTCATACACTACTCTTCCACCATCATTCAGGCTGTTGTAAATACATTGTAAGGCTTTAGACTGCTCTTTTATCCAATGAAATGTTGCATTTGAAAAGACTGCATCAAAAGATCCATCGAATGAAAAATGAGTAGCATCTTTTACGAGGAACTCAATATCAGGAAAACTTTCCATTGCCTTATTAATCATCTCTTCTGAAGCATCAATCCCCGTTACAATTGCTCCAGCTTCACTTATCTTTTCTGTTAATGTTCCTGTGCCACAGCCAACATCTAAAATCCTTTCTCCTTTCTGCGGATGCAGCCATCCTAACACATCTTCACCATACTTTGAAACGAAACTGTGTTTGTCATTATAAAGCTTAGTATCCCAAATTATTTGCGGCATCTTTTTCATTCTAATGATGAGTGATGAATGATGAACGAGTTTATTATGTTGTATGTAAATGATGATGTTTATATTCGTTATAACTCAGATCGTTTATCGTTCATCGTTCATAATTTCTTTTACGTTTTCTTCAAGTTTTGTTTTGCCTTTATAATTATACTTCTAATTATCTTCAACAACTCATCGCCATCTTGTTTAATCGAACTGTATTCCGGTTGCAATAAAACTCAGAATCAAAAAGCAAATCAATCCAGTATAAAGTTTCATCACATTCCTTTTGACCAATCGCCATTTTATGAATAAAGTCCAACTTCGATTCTGCGTTGTCTGCCTCTCTTATTAAAGCCCCGATTGATGTCCCGCTTCTTAAAAGTTGTTTACTTATTATAAATTCCTTTTTTGTTTCTTTTAAATACTTATAAAGATTAATGATTCGAAGAGCAAAAGCATAACTTTTATTTCTGATTATATTTCACTCATCATTCATCGTTCATCATTAATTTAAATTATACGTTTCAAGGTATTCTCTAATATCTACAACTTCACCCGTTATAGCTGCAACTGCAGCGGTTAACGGGCTTGCTAAAAATGTTCTTGAATTTGGCCCCTGCCTCCCTTCAAAATTTCTATTTGAAGTGGAAATACAATATTTACCTGCCGGAATTTTATCTTCATTCATACCCAAACATGCAGAGCATCCTGGTTGCCTTAATATAAATCCTGCATCTTCAAAAATTTTATTAATGCCTTCTTCTATAGCCTGCTTTTCAACCTGCTTGCTTCCGGGGACAACCCATACTTCAACATTTTTTGATTTATGCTTACCTTTTACAAATGATGCAACCATGCGCAGGTCTTCAATGCGGCTGTTGGTGCAGCTTCCTATAAAAACATAATCTACTTTTTTACCTTTCAATTGAGTACCGGGTTCAAGACCCATATACTGTAATGATTTTTGATAAGAGGCTTTTTCCTTTTCTTCCACTTCATCCAGTTGAGGAATATGGCCGTTAATACCTATACCCATTCCAGGGTTGGTACCATAAGTTATCATTGGTTCTATCTCAGCGGCATTTATATTTATTTCTTTATCAAATATTGCATCTTCATCAGTAAATAATTGCTTCCATTGGTCAAGCTTCTTTTCCCATTCTTTTCCAGCAGGAGCCATTACCTTGCCTTCCATATAATTAAATGTAGTTTCATCAGGAGCAATCATTCCTCCCCTTGCACCCATTTCAATGCTCATGTTACAAATAGTCATTCTTGCTTCCATTGATAGATTCCGAATGGCTGAACCGGCATATTCTACAAAATAGCCTGTAGCACCACTTGCTGAAATTTTAGAAATGATGTATAGGATAATATCTTTACTAACTACTGATTTACTTAGTTCTCCTTCAATATTTATACGCATTGCCATCGGCTTTGTTTGCAACACACATTGTGAAGCAAAAACCATTTCAACCTCGCTGGTGCCAATGCCAAACGCAACTGCGCCAAAAGCCCCATGGGTAGAAGTATGACTATCGCCGCAAACGATAGTTATTCCGGGTTGTGTAATTCCCAACTCAGGGCCTATAACATGAACTATACCCTGGAAAGGATGGCCCAATCCATAAAATTCTATATCATGGTTTTTGCAATTTTCTTTAAGCATCTGAACCTGCAATCTTGAAAGCTCTTCTTTAATGGGTAAATGCTGATCAATAGTTGGTACATTATGATCAACTGTTGCAACAACCTGTTTAGGCCTGAATACTTTTAAGCCGCGATTCTCTAACCCTTTAAAAGCTTGCGGGCTTGTTACTTCATGAATAAAATGTTTGTCTATATACAACACTGAAGGTCCTTCTGGTATTGACTTTACCACATGCTTATCCCAAATCTTGTCAAATAATGTTTTACCCATTTATAGCTTCCATTTGTGGTTTATATTCATGTGCCATGGCATTAAGATCATCTTCGCAGATCTCTTTTTTTACATCAGCAACTTTTACAAAATATTCATATAATACATCAATGTCATTACGGTTAAACTGGTAGCCAAGTTTTTGAAAGCGATACGCCAGAGCGCTGCGGCCGCTCCTTGCAGTAAGAATAATTTTAGATCCTTCTGCCCCAACTTCCTCCGGATTAATGGTTTCATAAGTTAATGCATCTTTCAGAAATCCATCCTGGTGTATACCTGATGAATGTGAAAATGCATTGCTGCCTACAATCGCTTTATTCGGCTGCACAGGCATGCGCATAATTTCAGAAACCAAACGGCTCATAGGGTTTAGCTGCTCACTTTTTATATCAGTGTAAAAACCTAATGCTTTATGTTGTTTAATTATCATGACGACCTCTTCTAATGCTGTGTTGCCTGCTCTTTCGCCTAAACCATTTATAGTACATTCTATTTGCCGTGCACCATTGATAACGCCTGCAATTGAATTAGCAGTTGCCAAACCAAGATCATTATGACAATGACAGGAAAGAATTGCCTTATCAATATTTTGAACATGATTTATAAGATAGGCCATTTTATCACCATATTGATTTGGCAGGCAATAGCCGGTTGTATCAGGAATATTTACTACTGTAGCACCCGCTGCTATCACCGCTTCTACCACTTTTGAGAGATAATCATTATCTGTGCGTCCGGCATCTTCGGCATAAAATTCCACATCATCAGTAAAATTCTTTGCCCACTTTACACATTGAATGGCTCTTGCTAAAATATCCTCACGGGTGGAATTAAATTTTGATTTTATATGATAATCAGATGTGCCAATACCTGTATGAATGCGGGGACGCTTTGCAAAACGTAATGCCTCACCTGCAACTTCTATATCTTTTTGCACTGCACGGGTGAGCCCGCAAACAGTTGCATTTTTTACAGCCTTACTTATCTCTGTTACACTTTTAAAATCTCCGGGAGAAGAAACAGGAAAACCCGCTTCAATGATATCAACACCCAAATCTTCAAGGCGAAGGGCAAGCTCTACTTTTTCTTTTGTATTAAGTTTACAGCCAGGTACCTGCTCACCATCACGAAGTGTTGTATCAAATATGAAAATCTTATTTTGGCTCATAGAATTATTATAGATAAAATAAAAAGATTCTATACTTACATTGTATGCTCAAAATTTAAAAATCCGTTTATAAAAATACAGTCAAACCTATTCATAAAGAAATTATTTATATAGTAAGTCTACAAAAGTTAACAATGTGTATATTTATTGAAAGCCACGCTGGTAAAGGAATTTAACTATCTTTAACTACAATGCCTAACAGACCAACCAATGCCTTGTTTCAATTGATAAAGTCGCTAAAAAAATCGGAGAAGCGGAACTTTAAACTGTATGTTAAAAGAAATTCTTCTGCAGAAGATCTTAAAATAATCAAGCTATTTGATGCACTTGATAAAATGGAAGATTATGATGAAGAGGTGCTTTTAAAGAAAAACCTCTCTATAAAAAAACTACAGCTATCCAACTTAAATGCGAGTTTATACAAACAGGTGCTCAGTAGCCTCAGGATTATTAAGGATGAAGATAATATTGACATCCAGTTGCATGAGCAGATGGATTATGCCAGGATACTTTTTAATAAAGGGCTGTTTATACAAAGCCTGCAGGTATTGGATAAGATGAAAAAATTTGCTAATGCCAATAACCAGGTTACTTACTTAATGCAGGCTTTATTTTTTGAAAAGAAAATTGAGTCCTTATATATTACAAGGAGCTTGCAAAACCGGGCTGAACAACTGACTAACGAGGCAATGGCAGTTACAAATAAACTGGCGCTCATAACAAAACTATCTAATCTCTCATTGCAATTATACGGCTGGTACATTAAGCATGGGCATGCCCGTACGGAACAAGATGATGTTGAAGTAAAAAAATTACTTGATGATAATCTGCCTGCTGATACAAGTGAATGCAAAAGCTTTTACGAAAAAATATATTTGTATCAAAGCCTTTGCTGGTATGCTTTTATACGCCAGGATTTTTTATCATACTATCGCTATACACAAAAATGGGTTGATCTTTTTGAGAAAGAACCTCACATGATCGAAGTGGAAACTTCGCTGTACATTAAAGCAATGCATAACCTTACGGCTGCTCATTTTGACCTGCAGAATTATGAAAAGATGACGGAGACCTTACAACGGTTTGAAAAGTTTTCACATAGCAATATTGTTACGCAAAATGAAAATAATTTAATTCAAACCTTTGTATATCTCAACACAGCAAGGCTTAACAAGCATTTTTTAGAAGGCACTTTTACAGAAGGTTTAAAACTTGTTCCTGGTATTGAAGAGAAACTAACAGAGTATAAATTATACCTCGACAGGCACAGGGTTTTAGTGTTTTATTACAAAATAGCAAGCCTCTATTTTGGCAGCGGCGACAGCAGCAGAGCAATTGATTATCTCAACAAAATAATTAACTGGAAAGTAGACCTGAGAACTGATCTGCAATGCTACAGCCGCTTACTTCATTTGATAGCACACTATGAACTGGGCAATTATGATCTTATGGAATACCTTATAAAATCAGTGTATCGCTTTATGGCAAAGATGGAAAACCTGAGTGTTGTTGAAGAAGAAATATTTGCTTTTATAAGAAGATCGTTTCAAATATCACCGCCTAAAATAAAACCTGAACTGAATAACCTGCTGATCAAATTGAAAGAGCATGAGCAGGACCGTTTTGAAACAAGAGCATTTCTTTATCTTGATATAATATCATGGCTTGAGAGTAAGATTGAGAATGTACCTGTTCAGCAGGTTATAAGAAAGAAATTTTTAGAAAGAAAAATAAGGT
>JBDSAQ010000338.1:0-14791 GCA_039922095.1 Ginsengibacter sp.
CTTTATTTTTAAATAACCCAAACATAGCTAACCCTGTTGCTAATCCTGTAACCGACGTTGGTTATACAGTAACTGTATCGGATACTCTTGGATGCCCCAAATCTGTTAGTGACCAGGTTTTGATAAATGTGCTGGATATAGTTGCAGATGCGGGGCCTTCTGATACATCAGTTGTAGTAAATCAGCCCTTACAACTAAATGCCTCCGGCGGTGAATTTTATATCTGGACTCCATCTTCCGGATTAAACAATAGTGACCTAAACGATCCCATAGCCCGTTTAAATAATTCTCAGCAGTATGTGGTGACGGTTACACAAGCCAGTTGTTTTGATACAGATACTATAAATATTACAGTTTATAAAGTTGATCCGGGGTTGTATGTACCAAGTGCTTTTACTCCTGATAATAATGGCATAAATGATGTGTTCAGACCTATTCCTATAGGTATGAAAAGAATTTCATATTTCAGAGTATACAATCGCTGGGGAAAATTAATTTTCAGCTCTTCACGTATTGGAAAGGGCTGGGACGGCACATTTCAGGGTAAACCGCAAGATGCTGCTGTATTTGTGTGGATGGCAGAAGGAGTAGATTATTTAGATAAAAAGGTTACTAAAAAAGGTTCAGTAGTATTAATCCGGTAATTGTATAAAAGAATCTGCATTTATTACCGGCATATACAATTTGAATTTGAATTCTCCGGGCACATACCAAAATCCCTCATACTTTTATACAAAAATGAAACGTACAGTTTTTATAACAGGCGCCACTTCAGGTATTGGACTGGCCTGTTCACAAAGATTTGCTGCTAATGGTGATAATCTTATTATTAATGGCAGACGAACTAACCGCCTGGAGGAGTTAAAATCTTCATTAGAAAAACAATTTTCCGTAAAAGTGCATATTTCTGCTTTTGATGTTCAGGATAAACAAGCTGTGTTTTCAGCTATTGATAATGCCGCAATTGAATTTAATAATGTGGATATTCTTATAAATAATGCAGGCCTTGCTTTGGGAAAGGATTTTTTTGAAGAGGCTGATATGGATGATTGGGAAACAATGATAAAAACTAATGTTAATGGGTTGCTATATGTAAGCAGAGCGGTTATCCCCTTTATGATAAAAAGAAATAAAGGCCACATTATTAATATTGGCTCTGTTGCCGGTATTGAGGTTTATGAGAAAGGAAATGTGTATTGCGCTACTAAATTTGCAGTTGATGCCATTAGTAAATCCATGCGTATAGATCTTTTAAGATATAATATTAAAGTTACTGCGATACACCCCGGTGCAGTTGAAACCGAGTTTTCGTTAGTTAGATTTAAAGGAGATGCTGAAACTGCAGGCAAGGTATACGAAGGCTTTACTCCACTTTATGCAAATGACATTGCTGAAACAATTTTTTTCTGTAGCTCTTTAGCCCCGGCAGTTTGTATCAATGAGTTAGTGATTACCCCTACTGCACAGGCTAATTCAATTTATATAAAAAGAGTGCTGTATAAACCGGGATTATCTGAACAGGGATTTGTCTGAACTGGGATGTTTGGGATTGATGGGAATTATGGGATTATTACAACACAATAACAACTCACCAAATTTACTATCACGGATCTATGATCCCATTATTCCCGCAATTCCTATAAATCCCAGTTCAGACAAGATAAGAAGATATACTATGGTGCTAACGATATTCTTACCTGCATACCTGCTCTCGTGTTTACAGTAGGTGCAGCAGATGATATGTAGGGATTTACTCTTCTCTGATCAAAGTATAATTTTATATTTATACGATTACTGATATAATAATCTATAGTGGGACTGAATGTTATTTCCTTGCTGCCATTGGTGGCAAAAGCGCTTTGCTGATCTAAACGGCTATTGGATGTTACATTATCTCTTACTTTAAAATCAAAGCGAAAGTTGATTTCATTATCAAGTTGTTTCGTATCTTTTTTTGAAAAAGGGACTTTAAAAGGAAGCTTCAATCCACGCTTGCGGTAACCTGCACCAATGCTGAATTCTGTGGATCGTACTTCGCTGAGCTGAAAATCAATAAGGCTTAAACTAAGTTGTCTTTGTTTTACATATTCAAATTTAGCATTAACCTGGTTCACAAAACTAACATCAAACCCTATCAACGGCGAAAACTGTTCCTGTATGGTAACATTGGGCACCAGGTAATACGGTATAAAGTTATCCGAACCTCCTGTCGTTGTATCAATAAAAGAAGGATAGCCAAAACGTGATTCATCCTGGTAAAGCAATGCAGAAGTAAAACTATTCATGCTAAGGCTGCCAGTGTATCCATGGGTTAGTGAGAAGTTTGTAAATATCTTATCCAAACCAGGAATTCTGCTTAAGCCATTGTAGCTAAGCCTCCAGTTTGGTTTTGGCAAAATACCTCTGAAAGGATTTGATTTTATGTTTGGATTATTCTGTTTTATCAATGCTACCTTTTCAGGATCCTGACCTGTATACGCTGCAATAAACGACGGAATTAATACATCAATAGCATACCGGCCATAACCCAAATAATATCCATCTGCTGTTTGTAACTGGCTGTAAGGATTTAATTTACCCAAACGCTGTGATAATAATTTTCTGTTATCCTGAAATTTTACAAATGTTTGCGACACCTGGTTAGGGTCAAATTTTTCAAATAAAGTTTTGAAAGCGATATAACTTACATTAAAGCCTCCGCCCCCATATGGACTAAGATGACCAAAATTATTTCCGCTGCCCGTTGTATCCTTAAACAACTCAGAATAATTTTTATTAAAAGTCTTATCAATGTTTACATCAATAGTAAAATCCCTGAAAGGCTCTAATTGAGCAGCAAGTGAAAATCGTTGGTCAAAGGTTTGGTTAAACAAATCATTAAACAGCGTATCTTTTGTAATAAGCCCTTTGCGTGCAGCCTTGTTCAGCCAGTTCGAGTCTGGCTGCCTTCCCAAAATAAAATCAAAGCCCGGGGCCATACTTTTAAAGTTTTCTCCAACAAATTGAGTACTGTCTGTATAACCCGGTAAACGTGTATTACTATTTTCAGATAAAGTAAAATTGACTGTTTTAACGCTGGTAAGTAATTTCCCGAATACTCTTCCTAATCCGCCAATTTCAGGTAAAGCATTCGGATCTTTTTTTACTTTCTGAGTTTTCTTAACTACTGTAGTTTTTTGTTTTTTTCCTTTACGCTTTTTTGTTACCGAAGTATCGCCTGCGATTTTAGAATTATTATTTGCTGCTACCTGTGATGCAGGTTGGGCAGGCATATCCAAAGCTTTTAATAATTTAGACTTGCTGTATAGTTTATTAAAATCCATTTGAAAATTTACCTCTTCCTGTTGCCCGTTCTCTAATATATTGCCCAAATTAACAGCTAACCTTGAAGCGCCTATCCATCTGTAATTTGCTGTGTATCTTAAGCGTAAAGTTGTCCAGTCCAATAACGGCAATTTTGCAGTAGGCACATTGTATGAGAAATTAGCTGTTTGATTAAAAATCACATTTCTTCCCCCCTTCAGCAAATTACGCCTGACCGTATCACGTTTTTCTTTGGTATCTAATCTTCCAAAAGGCTCATCAATTCTTGCATTGTTTACAGCAGAATAATCAAGGTTAAGGGAATGGGTTAAATCCCATCTCATAATATAATTCCTGTCAAAAGTGTAATACTTATCATACGTTTCAGGAATAGAATATTTTGAATCGCCAACGCTTCTTGGTTTTACTGCACCAAATTGCCTGAAGACATCTGCTTTAAAACTTAACTGGGCCGGTATGGGATTTAAATTAAAATCTTTTATCAGATCGAACCAATGTGTCCTGGATTTAAAAAGCTTTTTAAATGGTTCAAAATATTTTGGCTGCGGTGCAAAATTATATCCTAAACCAGCATGATACTTGGTAACCTCATTATGCTCTATTAAAGGATTATGAATTTCTGTTTTAGTGTAATTATAACTTAGATCAATGTTGGAAATATCATATAGCTTAGGCTTTTTACCATTTGTTTTATTTTTTCTGACGTTGGTAAGATTGATGGTTTTTATGGATGTAAAATCAACAGCATCCTTTCTTATGGAATCTCTTATAGATCTGTCAGAATACCGTAGTTTCTCTTTAAGCTTAATATCAAGATCATATGGATCAAATTGCGGCGTGCTTACAGTTTGCGAATAACCTGCATAAAGAGGAATTGAAATAGAGACTTTTTTAGGCAGCAACTTTCCAAGCTCAAGATTAGCTGCTGCATCAAATTGCAGATAATTATCTTTATATCTTTCCGTAACGCTTTGCTCAAGTGTACCAAATCCGTTGGTGTGGGTATTTGCAGAAATTGAAATGGTACCTAAATCTGCAAGATTTGCATCAATTCTTCCTAATGCTGCCCATCCGCCATTTTCATTTAAAGAAGATAATCTTAGCTCGTTAAACCAAAGCTCACCACACGCAGAAGGCACATTTGTATTCTCAACTCCCAATAAAATTCCCTTTACTTCTCCCAGGTTTGGATTACCCATTATTGAATAGGTTTGGCCATTTGCCTGAAATTGCCTGTAAATTATATTGAGAGGTATGTTGGATAAATTTCTTGCCGTTTTAATTTTTGTAAGCACACTCAAATCAACATTTAAACTATTGGCTTGTGCCCACAATGTATCGTTATAGTCATCTTTATTGGATAATCTTCTTGCTGCATCCAATGGGGTTAATTTTAAAGGAATCCTCACTTCATAATAATTGTTCACAAAATCACTTCCTATTCTTACTACAGCCGTAAGATCATTATCATTTAAAAACGCATCGGGTGTTTTTTCAGCATGTATATACATTTGAAGTTTGCCAAATTGCCGAAGGTCCCTGTTAGCAAAAGTTTGAAAAACCCCTTTTGCTCCCCGTTGTGGTAAATCGCAGAATTTAAGTGATAATGATTGTTCATTTTGTAAAAGATTTACGCCATTGTTACTCAGTGTTTGCACCCTTTCAATTTCCCGAGGTGTGCGATAAGGGAGCGGAATACGTTTGTCATTTTCTTCAATGTTAACCGCACCCACATTAAAGCCTGCAGTTGGATCAGCGGCATATATCCCTGTTGAATCAATTTTATAATTAAACTTCCTCCAGATATTTCTTACCAGGTCTAATTTGCCAAATCTTACTACCACACTATCATCAAAATCAGTGAGAAACATTCTTATAAAACGTATTGATTTAAAATCAGGAATATTTCCAACCTTATTACTGTAAGACTTAATTGGTATCCTTAACTGGTACCATATCTCGCTACGGGTTGATCCGTCAACAAGCTTTACTGGCACAGATTTTTTATCTATAATATAATTTTGACCGATCTGCATTTCAGGCGTGGCCGGGGGCTTAAGATCAATTATATATTGAAAATATTCTTCAGTTTCATTTAAGGTATTGTCCCTGTTAAGGTCTTCCTGATCAGGATATAGTGTGGCCGCTGAAGTAAACTCTGAATTATTTGTTGCTATAGGTGAATTACCCTGGGGGTTATTAAAATTTTTGTACCTGCTTAAAATGCCGGCTCCCTGTGCATCCAGATCATCTCCACGGTAATAATGATAATTATCAGATGAAGGATCTTGTAAAGCCTTGTTATAAGCATCCGGGCTTACTATTGTTTGTAAAATATTCAGGTAATCATTTCGTCTTTTGGCTACTTCAGCAGTATCTGATAATCCGTCAAAGCCAACATCCTGTATTGGTCTGTCATCAGGGTCGTTACTAAAAGCATTTGTTACCTGTATAGGGTTACGTGGCACACTTCCCCAAACCGAAGTATCAATTTGCGAAGGGGCAGTTGGTGTGGGCAAACCATTTTCATAAAATCTTCTTGAATCTTTTAAAATATCTTCTGATATATTTCCAAGGTTTATATAGAATTTACCTCCGCTGCTATTAGGATTTTTAATGAACGGATCCTGTATCCAGCACTCAATGTATTCTACGTTAGCTGTTTCAAAATCTGTTTGATCAATGTTTCGCATTAAGCCCCCCCATCGTTTTTTTGGAAGAAGTAATTTACCGTTTGAATTAACATCTGAGGCTGTATAATTATAGGGACCTCTTTCATCAGGATAATAAGAAAGATCGAAAGTTATTAATTGGTTTTGTCCAAAATCTGTAGTCCGCTGCGGAAAAATCTCTGTTTGAGAAATAGCCCTGACACGTGGATCAGAAAGCTCAGTTTTATTTCCTTTTATAGGATTATTTAAATTTCTTACATCCTGTAATATCGGCTCAATCTGGTACCATGCAATTTTTGCCCTGTTTTTTCCATAGTCTATACTGTTATTTAAAGATGCCTCCGGAAAAAGAATCGTACCGTTTTTATTTGTTGCGCCTAAAGGGGTTGAAGCCAGAGCCCAGCTAATAGGGGGGAAACGAAGATCAATATCACTTTTACTTCCTTCAAAGTCATCAATGTATATAATTCCTTTATTGCCCTTGCCTATCTGCGGCGCATGACCGGGTTGTAAATAAGCGCCTTCTAAATAAGCATTCACGTTTGAGGGAGCTGTAGTTTGATAAAACGGAAGCTTATTTAATAATTTAGTTAACCGGGGTACATCCCTTCTATAATTTAAATCCAGTCCATACATGGTATTACGTATTGGATCTTCGCCATAATCTACTTTAGTAAAAAAAGGCCTTTCTCCTAATCTAACCATTGTACCACCAACAGATAGCTGCTCTTTAACTGTATTTTTAGCCAGGTAATCAAAGCGCAAAGCCATATAATTTCTTTGCTGCAATCCGAACGATGCATTATTTTCATAATTCACCTGAACAGGTATACCGGCATTTGTAATTGCCTGGTTAATCACTTTTATTGTTCCAAGATCATAATTAATAGTATAATCAATATTCTCCCTTAATTGCTGCCCGCCTGCACTTACAGTAACTGAACCCGGTGGTATGTTGTAGCCAATACTTATATCAGAAGATGATGATGTTTTTGCAGAACCTTTTAAAAGAAACCGGTTTAAGTTCGGGTATTGCTGAGCCACCGCTTTTATTGAATCATACAAAAAATAAAATAGCGTATCTGTTACTAAAGGTGGGGGGGCATTATTATAAACCCGTGCGGCAAGGTCTCTGCCAAAAGGCTCCAGCACAGGGAATATAACTCTGCTGTATTGGGGCAGTACAGTATATCCTTCCACATAATCGAATACCCCGTCTGGTTGAGGATCATTTTGATTATTCAGCCTGTCTAAGTTAATTAATGAAAGTATAGGGGTACCCTGATTTGTATTGCCAAATGGCACATACCTTTTTGCGCCCAGGCCAGGCTCCTGGTACAGAACATCCAATTTAAAATCCTGTCTTTCCAAAGTACCATAACCAACGCTGTACACATTCTTCATCATTAGTTGCCACAGTGGTAACGCTGGCCGCTGAGATGTTGCTTTCAGTAACTTTAAAAACAAAACTTTTTGAACTCCGGAACTTGTATCAGGAGGAAGATCCTGGGAAAATTCACCTACCTGGTACACCTTTCCATTATAAGTATATTGATAAGCAACGCCTAAAACTTCATCTGGCTGCAATGGTTGATTAAGTGAGATAAAGCCTATTTTGCTATTGTATATGTATTGGGTAGAATCTAATTTTCTGGCAAATGTTTTTTCAAAATCCTGAACAGCACTTAACCCCATGCTAAGTAGCTGGCTCGTTATTAATGCAGGATCACGGGCATTGGGGTTACGGATAACTTCACTATACTCTGAATTGGTATTATTTCCTGGTAAGGATGCAGCTCCCGTAACAGCAAATGGTGTATGAAAAGGAGTTTGTTCGCCAAGATCCATTAAACCTACTATATCCCTTGCTTCTGTAGTAGTCCCGTTTTTATTAGTTACCCAAACTTCTAATCTTAAAATTTGCACCGGGGTTGTTACTGCCGGCAAATTCTGCATTGATTTATTGAAATTGTTTTTAAAATACTGGCCTAATAGAAAATGCCTGTTTTCTTCATATTCATCGGCCTTAATTTCAAACTGCTGAGATGCAGCGCCACCCTGCAGATTAACCGATTGCCGCTGGGATTTCTGGTTGGCAAGAACAGCCGTAACAAATAATTTTCCAAATTGCAATTGTGTTTTTAGCCCGAACAAAGATTGTGCTCCTGGTATTAAAGTACTCCTTGAGGGGAAGGAAACATTCCCTGCTTCAAACCGTTTGAGTATTTCATCATCCAGCCCGGTATAATCAAGTTTTAACTGGTTAGTAAAATCAAAATTAGCGAGTGTATTATAATTGATCGGAAATTTAAGCTTATCCCCTATATTGGCATTTACATTTAACTGGGCATCCATATTAAAATCAAAACCGCCATTCTTTCTTGCTCTTTCCGGCAGGGTAGGATTTTTAATATTTTGCCCCTGGTATCCGGCTGTAATATCTACATTACCCTGTGGCTGAATTTCAATTTTACCATTACCGAATAAGCGGTTAAATAACTTATCATAAACATTCAGTTTAGGTTTTACCATTCCGCGATTTAATACATTCAATGTATTTCCCCTCTTCTTAAAATATTCAATCTCCGCCTTTTTCCCCTGCATAGCTAAAAACTCTGCGGAGGTATAAGAGGTTGGTGTTCTATAATATTTACTGCCAATTTTCTCGTAAACAATATACATGCGGGTAGCAGGATCATATACTACAGAATCCTGTATGTTAGAAGGCTTATTTAAATCAAAAGGGCTTTGGGTAGAAGAAATAAAATCTCCCCGGCGATCATGAATAGGATAAGGGAGTGTATCTTTTTTGCGAATAGTAGTATCCTGAAAAAAATGTGTTTTAGAAAATTCAGCAGCATTTACCTTAGCCGGAAAGGAAAGCAGGATAAAGGAAATGATAAGGCATACAACTCCAAAACAAAATAGAAAACCATTTGAGTTGGCAGTCAAATTTCTTTTAAGCACCGTCCAGTAAATTAATTAGGTAGATTTTAGTTCAAATGGCTTTAAGCGCTTTTTTAATAATAAACTCCAAATGTGTTTCTGAAGGTTCCTCTGAAAGTATTTTATTGACAGATTGTTCTGCGACTGACTTTGATATTCCCAGTGCAACCAAAGCATTTAACGCATCTTGCTGTAAACTATTGTTCTTTACGGCATTAATTGAGTTATCAATTGGTTGCTTACTTACTTTATCCCGCAATTCCAGCACTAACCTTTCTGCTGTTTTTTTACCAATCCCTTTTACACTTTCTAACTGCCGGGCATTACCTTGTATAATTGCTCTGCTAATTTCATCAGGCAGCATATTAGACAACATCATTCTTGCTGTAGCTGCACCAATACCCGAAACGCTTATCAACATTATAAACATTTCCTTTTCATAGGCATCAAAAAATCCATACAATACGTGTGCATCCTCTTTTACCTGCAGGTGAGTAAACAATTTACCTTCAGAAAGTGTTTGAATTTTAGCATATGTATTAAGGCTGATATTTACCTCGTAACCTATGCCATTTACATCTACATAAACAACTGTCGGATTTTTATAAGTGAATTTCCCTGCTAAATATGCAATCATGGTTATCTATCCCAAAAATAACAATTTCAGTCATAAGTGTATCAACTAAGCGATTATTATATGTTAAACCCGATTAATTTAATAATCAGTATGTTGTATTTTTATTTTTTGAAATAATGAAATAAGTATTGATGCAAAAAAAAATAACCGCAGCTATATCATCTGTAGGAGGGTTTGTACCGGAGTATCGCTTAACCAATGCTGAACTGGAAACAATGGTAGATACAAATGATGAATGGATCAAAAGCCGCACCGGGGTTGAAGAGAGAAGAATTTTAAAAGGAGAAAATAAAGGTGTTTCCGACATGGCCTCTCCTGCCGTTTTAGAAATATGTAAAAAGAGAGGGATTGAACCCGGCGAAATTGATTGCCTTATATGCTGTACTGTTACGCCAGACATGACTTTTCCGGCCACAGCTAATCTTATTTGTAATAAGATTGGTGCAGTAAATGCTTTTGGATTTGATCTTTCTGCTGCCTGCTCCGGATTTTTATTTGGAGTTACCACCGGAGCCGCTTTTATAGAAAGTGGCAGGTATAAAAAAGTAGTTGTAGTTGGTTCAGATAAAATGAGTGGAATAACTGATTATACTGATCGTACTACCTGTGTGCTTTTTGGAGATGGTGCCGGTGCTATTCTGCTGGAACCAAACTATGAAGGTTATGGCATACTGGATAGTTTATTAAAAACCGATGGAAGCGGTGCTGCATATCTTCACATGAAAGCAGGTGGTTCTTTAAAACCGGCAACTGTAGAAACTGTGTTGGCTAAAGAACATTATATCTACCAGGAGGGGCCTGCAGTTTTTAAGTTTGCTGTTAAAGGGATGGCAGATGTATCGTTTGAATTATTAGAAAGAAATAACTTAACCGGCGATGATATTGCATGGCTTGTTCCGCACCAGGCAAACAAGAGAATAATTGATGCCACCGCAAACCGCATGGGACTATCCATGGATAAGGTAATGCTTAACATTCAGCGATATGGAAATACTACTTCAGCTACAATACCCCTGTGTTTATGGGAATGGGAAAAGCAATTAAAGAAAGGCGATAATATTGTATTGTCGGCTTTTGGTGGCGGTTTTACCTGGGGAGCTACTTTGGTTAAATGGGCTTATGATACCAATTGATTTATTAATACTCTAACAGAAAATCTTAAATTAAACCTCATAAAAAAAATCCAATGGACAAAATACAAAAATTACACCTGATGGAAAAAATACTTCGTGAGCTTGATGATGTGGTTAACAGCCAGACATCGTTGCTGAAAAAAGTTGCTCAGCTTGAAGTAGAAAACATCAACCTCGGCAATACTCTTCTGGAAAAACAACTGCCGGAAATTCATTCAAAAGCAGATGAAGCGCTTACTATAGCTGCTGCATTGCAAGCAGAGTTTGGGGATGTAAAGGACAAATTTATTAAGGATAATAAACTTGATGAGGTACTCCCCGAATCTTTGTAATAAAATTAAATTTATCTTCTCTTTTGGAGATGTGATTTCCTGCTTCTCTTGAGATGTGTGTTAAAACTCCCCTTTAGAAGATGAGGGCGGGTTCCTGGAAAACAGAATAAAATCAGTTCCAGAAATTTTATCCATGCCTGATTGTCTCAACAGGGTAACTACCTGTCCGCGGTGATAAGTCTGATGATTGAATAAATGCAAAAGCACTTCATAAACGGGTTGTTTAAATTGTTCTTTTTTAGTGTTTTGATAACCAAAAACATGATTGATATTTGCTTCATTAGCACTGCTTACCCATTGAACCCATTGCTGGGACAATTGCAATAGCTTTTTTGAAAGCTCTTCAAAATTTCCTGTGAACCATCCTGATGGAGTTGTATGCTCAGCAAGTTTTAAACGTTCCCACCAAACATTTTCCACCTCCATCATATGCATTACGGTTTTATACAATGAAGGAAAACTGCTTACAATTTCTTTGTTTATTTGCTCTTCTGATAACTGGATTATATGACTAATTATTTTTTTATTTGCCCATAAATTATATGCAGCATATTGTTGTAAAAGTTGCTTCATGTTTTACCTACTTTTGCTCAAACTTAATAATTGATTTTTTATTTCCCATCATAATTATCAGGATGTCTTCAAAAAAAAATCGTTTTACAGGGTTTGGATCAGTAGCCATTCACAGCGGGCATACAAAGGATGAAAGTAATGCCCACTTAACACCGGTGTATGCAAGCAGCACTTATGTTTTTGACAATGCAGACCAGGGCATGCGCCGGTTTAAAGGCGAAGAACAAGGCTATATCTACAGCCGCTGGGGTAACCCGACAATGGCTGAAGCAGAAGAGAAAATTGCTGCATTAGAAAGTTTTGGCGTTAAAAATATAAATGGAGAAGATATAGAATTGAAAACCATTTTGCACGCAAGTGGCATGGCTGCTATATCAACTTTGTTATTATCAAAATTAAAAACCGGGGATAAAATTCTTTCACATTTTTCATTGTATGGAGGAACGCAGGAACTGATGGATAAAGTTTTACCGCAATTAGGAATTGAAGCAACTATTTTGGATCTGAGAGATTTAAACAAAGCAGAGGAGTCAATAAAAAATGATAGTAAAATCAAACTGCTTTACCTGGAAACCCCTGCAAACCCAACTATACAATGTGTAGATATTGATGAGCTTACCAAACTTGGTAAGCAACATAATTTAACTGTTGCAGTGGATAATACTTTTGCAACTCCTCTTTTGCAGCAGCCATTTAAGTACGGGGTTGATTATGTTTTTCATTCCACCACAAAGTTTTTAAATGGCCACGGAACCGCTATTGGAGGCGCCCTGGTGGGAAATGATATTGAATTTATGGAAACAAAAATGACCAAAGTTCATAGGTTATTAGGCGGAAACAGCAATCCGTTTGATGCTTTTTTATTAACCCAGGGAATGAAAACCCTTGAAGTAAGAATGGAACGGCACTGCAGCAATGCAACCACCGTAGCTAAGTTTTTACAAGAACATTCTTCAGTTAGTAAAGTAAATTATTTAGGATTAAAAACACATCCTGATTATCTCACTTCGCAAAAGCAAATGGCTCATCCCGGCGCCATGTTAAGCTTTGAATTAAAGGATGGGTTAACGGCAGGCAAAAAATTTATAGATAAGCTGCAAATGTGTGTGAGAGCAGTTTCACTCGGTACATGTGATACGTTATTATCTCATCCTGCATCAATGACACACTATGGAGTGCCTAAAGAAAAAAGAGAAGAATATGGAATTGGTGACGGACTCATAAGAATGAGCGTAGGGATTGAAAATGTTGCGGATATTTTGAATGATTTGGATCAGGCTTTGAGATGAGGTATCAGGTATCAGGTATCAGGTATTAGGTATCAGGTGTCAGGTATAAAAGATGAAGAATAAAGAATTGCAAATTTAATTTTTTAGTATCAGGATGAATATACAAATCAGGTCTGCGGTAAAAGAAGATTGTTTAAGACTAATGGAATTGATCAATCAATTGGCTGTTTATGCAAGAGCGCCGGAACAGGTTACAGTTACCCAAAAGCATTTTGAGGAAAGTGGATTCGGGGAAAAGCCTGTGTGGTGGGGCTTTGTAGCAGAAGTAAATGGAGTGGTACAGGGATTTGCTTTGTATTACATTCGTTATTCAACATGGAAAGGGCAACGAATGTATCTTGAAGATTTTTTAGTTAATGAAGAACTTCGTGGCCACGGAATTGGAAAACTTTTGTTTAACAGATTGATTGAAGAATGCAAAGAAAAAAGATACAATGGGATAGTTTGGCAGGTTCTGAACTGGAATGAACCTGCATTAAACTTTTATAAAAAATATAATGGTGTAAATATTGAGCCTGGATGGTTAAACTGTTCATTAAATTTTTAATATTTATGGCAGAAAAAATTATAATGGGTATTGATGGAAAATTAAATGTTCCTGATAATCCAACGATCCCGTTTATTGAAGGAGATGGCATTGGCCCCGACATATGGAAGGCAAGTGTACGTGTTTTTGATGCCGCTATAAACAAAGCCTACGCAGGAAAAAAGAAGATTGAATGGATGGAAGTTTTGGCAGGGGAGAAAGCATTCAATCAAACAGGTGAATGGATGCCGGGAGCTACAATGGATGCGTTCAGAGAATATTTATTATCTATCAAGGGTCCCTTAACAACTCCGGTTGGTGGTGGCATACGCAGTCTGAACGTGGCCTTAAGGCAGGAGCTTGATCTGTATGTTTGCCTGAGACCTGTAAAATATTTTGAAGGAGTGCCTTCTCCAATGTGGCAACCGGAAAAAGTTAACATGGTTATCTTTAGAGAAAATACCGAAGATATTTATGCCGGCATTGAATACATGACTGGAACACCAGAAGCAAAAAAATTGCTGGATTTTTTACAGAACGATTTAAATGTAAAGAATATTCGTTTTCCGGAAACAACTTCTTTTGGTATTAAACCCGTAAGTAAACAAGGTTCCGAAAGGCTCATACGATCGGCTATTGAATATGCTATAGCAAACAAAATGCCTTCTGTAACAATTGTTCATAAGGGCAACATTATGAAGTTTACTGAAGGAGCTTTTAAAAACTGGGGCTATCAGTTAGCAGCAAATGAATTTGGGGGAAATGTATATACGTGGAACCAATGGGAAGCTACAAAAAAAGAAAGTGGTGAAGCTGTTGCTAATGAAGAAATGCGTATAGCACGTATTGGTGGAAAAATAATTATTAAAGATGCCATTGCTGATAACTTTCTACAGCAGGCTTTACTTGCACCACAGGATTATTCTGTGATAGCAACTTTAAATTTAAACGGAGATTACATCAGCGATGCACTTGCTGCACAGGTTGGTGGTATTGGCATTGCGCCAGGCGCTAATATTAATTACATAACCGGTCATGCTGTATTTGAAGCCACACATGGCACCGCCCCACGTTTTGCCAATACCAATACAATGAACCCATCATCAGTAATACTGAGTGGAGTAATGATGCTGGATTATTTAGGTTGGAGAGAAGCTGCCGAATTAATTAATAATGCTGTTGGAAAAACGATAAGAAGTAAAAAAGTTACCATAGACTTTTATAACCTTATGAAAGAGGCAACTCTTATGAAGACCAGTGAATTTGCTGATGAGATAATAAAGAACCTCTGAGTTTTTATGATCCATTATCTTTCTGAAATTACTTTTTAAAATTACTCTTGCCACAAGGGGTTTACTA
>JBDSAQ010000339.1:0-12600 GCA_039922095.1 Ginsengibacter sp.
TATTATTTGCTTCAACGATTAAACCAATGCTGCAGAATGGATATTGGTCTATTCTCTCCTAAAGATTTATCTCTCCAAAATTAATATTTAAAAAAACCGTTAGTACAATATAATTTATCGAAGAAAAAATATCCTTAATTTTTAATTGGTACTAATTTACCATTGAAAGTGACACCCTATGAAAAACAATAATGCTCCTGGATATTTTCCAGCCAATAAGCTAATGAGATGCTTTATCCTCATAGCCTTCATTTTTAGTTTTGCTGAAACTGTTTTAGCCACCTCTTATACAGTATCCACAAACGTAGATGCATCTACATTAGCAGCTCGTACTGAAGATACTCTTTATATAGATGCAATAGTTACGCTTAGTTCAAATCAAACCTGGGATTTCAATGCCGTGATAATGCGGGCTCCTAACGGAACTATATTTTGGGCAAACAATAGTAATTTATCCTTGCCTAATTGTGTAACCTTTAATATCGAGACCGGCTTGCCCGGAGCGCCAGGTCTGGAGCCTACCGGGGGTAATGCTTCTAAACTTTTAATTTTAGCAGGAGTAAAAGTTGCTGTATCAAATGATAATTCCAACAATGCTGCTTTTTCATTTGAAGAATTCACATACATAGGGGGCTTACCTAAATTTACCATTACAACAAATTCGCCTATATGTAATGGTGAAGCTTTTTCAATTATGGCTACTCCCGACAGGTCATCCTCAATTTCATATAATTATAACTGGACTATAAGCCCTGTTTCCGGTACTTTTAATCCAGCATCTTCAAATTCTTCATATGCATCTGTTACTACCATTTCTCCTTCTTCAGGAAATTATGTAGTAACATGTACTATAAAAGCGACAGGAGATCCCCTGGCAACTGTAACAGCTAATCTTACGGTAAATGGTTTACCCGCAGTGCCGGTTTCAGTAAGTGCAACGCCTTCAATATTATGTGCCGGGGGTTCGGGAAACCTTAAAGCGACTTCAACTGGAAATATAATTCAATGGTATACTGTTGCCAATGGAGGTACAAATATTGGAACAAGTGCCAGCGCAGCAAATTTTTCTTTTACCCCGGTGAGCACAACAACATATTATGCTGAAGCTATAACCCCACCTGGCTGTAAAAGCGCTACACGTGCGGCAGTTACATCAACAGTGAATCCATTGCCAACTGCTTTTTCTGTTACTGGTGGCGGAAGCTATTGTTTCGGAGGAAGCGGTATTGTTATTGGTTTATCAGGTTCTCAGGCAGGAGTTAATTATCAATTATATAATGGAGCATCTGCCATAGGAAGTGTTTTTGCAGGCACGGGTTCGGCACTCAGTTTTGGCACTTATACCTCAGCAGGTGCATACACAGTTACTGCAACAAAAGCAACTACAAGCTGCACAAACAACATGACAGGTAATGCGGCAATAACTATAAACTCAAGGCCCACATCAGTTATAGGCACATTAGCTCAGAATATTTGTAACGGCGGTTCTGCAACTATAAGCGTTACATTAACAGGAACAGGCCCATGGAATCTCACTTATTTTGATGGTTCCATTTCCACAATGGTCAACAATATAAGTTCAAGTCCCTATACTTTCAATGTATCGCCAGGTTCTGCTAAAACGTATACAGTTATGGCACTAAGCGACGCAAACTGTACCTCCATTATAAGTGATCGTACAGGCAGTGCTACACTAACAGTTAACCCAAGACCCACCGGCATTTTAAATGGCTCTGCAACAATTTGTAAGGGAACATCTGTTAATGCAAGTTTAGCTGTTACTGGCTCAGGCACTATTTCAGGAACGCTTTCTGATGGTACAACTTTTACGGGTACTGCACCAACAATCACCGTAAATGTAAATCCCGGAGCTACACAAAGTTATTCCATAGCTACGCTTACCAATAGTTCATGTTCTTCAATAAATGCTGATCTGTCAGGTACGTTTAATGTAACAGTTATTGATCCGGTGTTAACCACTATCAGCAGTCAACCTATTGGTACAACTTTTTGTGCAGGCAGTAATACAGCCTTCTCTGTTTCCACTTCTGGTGCAGGTTCCCTGACATATATATGGCAGGTAAGTACTGATGGAATTAATTATACTGATGCGTCAGGCTCACTTTATAGCGGGGCTGCTACAAATTCTTTAACCATTATTGGTGCGCCCGCCACTTTAAGTGGAAATTATTATAGGGTGATTATAAACTCAGCGTTGCAATGCAGTGTTCCTGTTATATCTAATGGAGTTCAGCTATTATTAAAAAATTACTGGACTGGCTTAACCAGCACCGATTGGAATACACCAGGTAACTGGACTGGGAATACTATACCAACTCTTAGTTGTGATGATGTTTATATTTCAGGTGGGAGTCTTTTTCAGCCTGTGATAAATGATGGAACTATCGCCGTTAATAATTTAATTATCAACTCAGGAGCTGTATTAACAGTTAATGGAATTATACAGGTAGCAGGAGCAGTAACAAACGCAGGGATATTTGATGTAACCAACGGCGGGGTAGAATTTAATGGTGCTTCCGGGCAATCTGTCTCTTCAAATTTATTCTATAATAATAAAATTAAAGATCTTATTATCAGCAATAATGTTTCACTTGAAAGTGCTATTTCTTTATCAGGTATTTTATCTTTTGGAAGTTCTGGTAAAACGTTTAATACAAACGGGAATCTTACTTTAAAATCAACCGTGGCAAATACATCAGCCGTTAGCCAGGTCATTAATAATAATACTATAACAGGTGAGGTTACCGTTGAGCGTTATATTTCTTCCCGGCGTGCATGGCGGCTTTTAGCTATTCCCACTCAAACTTCCCAAAGTGTAAAAACAGCATGGCAGGAATCATCAATTTCAGGCAGCGATAATTTAAATAATGGCTATGGCACACAGATAACTGATAATACTGCTACGTGGATGGCTGATGGTTTTGATTATTACTCTGCTGATGGCCCATCGGTTAAGAGGTATGATCCTGTCGGAAAAAAATACATTGGTATTGCAAGTACATTCGTTGGTATTGCTTCAACAGAAGGCTGGATGACATTTGTGAGAGGAGACAGAACAGTAATTGGCTCTGCTGCCAGTACATCTACAGTATTGCGCACTAAAGGGTCTTTAAAAATCGGTACACAACCAGTTATTACCGTACCTGCCGGGCAGTTTATAAGTGTTGCTAATCCTTATGCATCTCCTTTAGATATGAGAAATATCTCTAAGAGTGGTACACTTAATTCATTTTATGTTTGGGATCCTTATCTCGGTACCAGCTATGGAGCATTTCAAATTTTTAGCCCTGGTGCTGATGGAAACTACAGGCCAACTCCGGGTTATGGAAGTTATTCATCTCCTTCAACTCCTTATAATTATATACAAAGCGGAGCCGCATTTTTTATATCAGGGAATCCTGTGCCTGCTGCAAATGGTAATATAACTATAACAGAAAGTTCAAAGGCAGGTTCAGTTACAGGAAATGTTATGAGACCAGTAACAGGCAAGGTGACGGAACCTCAGATCCGTATAAATTTATATGAAGCTGATAATGCAAATTTATCTTTACTCGATGGTACCTTAAGTCAGTTTGATAATAAATATGATACTGACGTGGATATATTTGATGTCAAAAAGCTTTCTAATTTTAATTCCTCAGAAGAACTTTCTCTTAAAACTAAAAACCAGTTATTAGCTATAGAAAAAAGACAAACTACAGTAAAGGCCGACACCATCTTTTTGAATGTAGAAAAGATGAGGGCAAAATCATATAGATTTGAGTTTATAGCAGAAAATTTTAACCCTGCTTTTACAGCGTTTTTAGAAGACAATTACTATAAAACACGCATACCGCTTAATATTAATGGAACCTCTGTATATGATTTTAAAGTGATGAATACCGAAGGCTCAACAAACGCCGGACGCTTTTATATTGTGCTTATGCCTGCAGCAGTAAAACAAATGCCTGTTACTTTTAGCAAGGTGAAAGCAATTATAGTTTATCCAAACCCGATAGTAGATGGCAATATTAATTTTCAACTTATCAACCAGCCAAAAGGCAGATATGGTATAAGGTTATTTAATAAACTGGGCCAGGTTATGATGACGAGGCAAATTGAACATGCCGAAGGTAATAGCATGGAAAGTTTAAGAATAAACAAAAAAATTGCTCATGGGCCATGCAGGTTAGAGGTTACAAGACCTGATAATTCCCAGTTGAACATTGATATATTATATCAATAAAGAATAGATAAGGTAATCCAAATAAGATAAACAAGGTGGATCATATAAAATCTACAAGATCACTATTTAGCTTATCTTTTTCTGTGTACCATAAACCATGTGCTGCTCCTTCGTATACTAAAAATCTTGAATTTTTTATAAGCTTTGCACTTTGCTCACCTGTAGGTTTTATGGGAACAGTTTTATCGTTATCTCCATGAATGATAAGTGTGGGTACATTTATATTAACTACATCCTTCCTGAAATCAGTAAAGCCAAATGATTTAGCGCATTCAAGTGTTGCTATTGGTGACGCATCCATTACTTTAGTTAAACCGTTTTGTAAAAATGCCTCACTCACAGGATGGTTAATGAGAGAAACGCCAAAGAAGTCTTTATTAAAATCTTCAAAAAAAGCAGGCCTGTCTTTTTGCATAGCCTCACTCATCTTTTCAAATATTTCCTGCGGTACACCATAAGGGTTGTCATTGGTTTTGAGCATATATGGAACAACGGCGCTAATTAATACCACTTTTGAAACCCGTGCATTTCCATAGTGAGAAAAATATTTCGCAATTTCGCCGCCACCCATTGAAAAGCCGGCAAGGGTAACATCCTGCAGGTCCAATTCATCTAACAGCGCTTTTAAATCAGCACTTAGTGTATCATAATCATAACCTGTAAAAGGCCTGTCCGATTTACCAAAGCCCCGCCTGTCATAGGTTATACAGCGAAGACCTTGCTGAGGCAATTGAGTTACCTGGTACTCCCACATAGAGCCACTTAAGGGCCAGCCATGAATAAACACTACAGGTTTTCCTTTTCCTGAATCTTCGTAATAAATATTTATTGGTTCTGAATTAGTTTGAACTGATTTAATGAATGGCATAAAAAGTAAATTTAAATGAGGAGTATTCAAATTATCATAACTAATATGCTGCCAAATAAATGTCTAAATCAAGAATATAACCTTCTGCCATTCTTCAAATAATTCCTTAATATTTGCAACGAAGGGATATTTTTAATGGTCATTCTAAGTATGTTTTTAAAAGTTATTCCAGTTCTGTTTGTTATTTCATTTGTATATCTACGGGTGAATTCTCAAAACTGCACCACGCTTGGACAAAGTCCCTTTACAGCTTTTCCGGTGTGTGGTACCACTACTTTCAGTCAAAGCACTGTACCGTATTGCGGCGGTACTCCGATACCTGGACCATGCAGGAATGATCCTCTCACAGATGTTAATCCCTTCTGGTATAAATTTACCTGTTTCAGTGCAGGTACATTAGGTTTCTTAATAACCCCGAATGATCTGAATGATGATTATGACTGGCAAATATTTGACATTACAGGCAATAACCCGGATGATGTTTACAACAACCCTTCTTTATTTGTTGCCTGCAATTGGTCGGGCAACAGCGGGCTTACCGGAACATCGGTATCCGGAACTTCATTACAAAATTGTGCAGGTTATGGGTTTCCAACATTCAGCAAAATGCCTTCATTAACAGCTGGCCATAATTACCTTTTATTAATAAGTCATTTTACAAGATTTACCCCTTCCCAAAACGGATATGAATTATCATTTGGCGGAGGCACGGCAAGCATTACCGACCCGCTTTTGCCTGATTTATTAAAGGCAGAATCTTCCTGTGATGCTACTCAAATATTAGTGAAACTTAATAAGAAAATGAAATGCAGCAGCATAGCTCCTGATGGAAGTGATTTTAATATTTCATCAGCAGCTTCAACCATTACAGGCGCCACAGCTATTGATTGCAACAGTGGTTTTGATGTAGATGCTGTAATGCTAACGACCAGCAGCCCCTTACCACCTGGAAATTATACCCTCACTATTAAAAACGGCACTGATGGAAATACTTTATTAGATAATTGTGACAGGAGTATTGCGCCAGGCAATAATTTGCCACTGATTGTTCTTGCGCTGAAACCTACGCCTATGGACAGTTTAACAGCTGTTAAATGTGAACCAAAATTGCTACAATTAGTCTTTAAGAAAAAAATGCGCTGTAATTCTATTGCACTAAACGGAAGTGATTTTGTTGTTACCGGTACTACCCCGGTTACAGTAGTAAGTGCAGAGGGCAATTGTATAAATGGCGTAAGTGATGTTATCAACATTATTTTATCCGGCGCAATTGTAAGCCAGGGAAATTACCAGATTAAACTCATGAAAGGCAATGATGGAAATACAATTGTTGATGAGTGTGGCCAGGAAACCCCTGCCGGATCAATTTTAAATTTTATAACAAAAGATACTGTGTCTGCAGCATTTACTTACAGCATTTTGCCAGGTTGCAGAACGGATACAGTTGCCTTTGATCACCCGGGTGGTAATGGTATTACCCAATGGTTGTGGAGACTTGATTATACAGGTACTACCAATCTAAAAAATCCGGTGGCCTACTTCAACATATTTGGGTCTAAGCAAATTAAATTATCTGTATCTAACGGTATATGCAGCGATACAGTTACAAATATTATTTCTCTTGATAATGAATTGAAAGCAGCTTTTGAAACAAATAATTTATTATGTCCTGAAGATGTCGCCATATTTATTAATAATAGTATTGGGGATATAATTAATTACAATTGGAATTTTGGTAATGGAAATACAAGTATTTCGCAAACACCTCCACCGCTACATTATCCTATAATTAGCGCAGAAAAAACATATCCTGTTCGCCTTATTGTTGAAAATAAAAGTGGTTGCTTTGATACGGCATCTCATAGTGTGAAAGTACTCAAGAGCTGTTATATTGCTGTGCCCAACGCGTTTACACCTAACGATGATGGATTAAATGACTTTCTCTATCCTACCAACGCTTACAAAGCAGATGACCTGGAATTTAGTGTGTATAATCGTTTAGGTCAATTAGTTTTTCATACTAAAGACTATACTAAAAAATGGAATGGGAAAATAAAAGAATATCCACAGGATGCCGGCATTTATGTATGGATGTTGAAATACACCCATCATGATACCGGTAAAAAAATTTTTCAAAAAGGATCTACGGTACTGATACGATGATTAAATAAAAAACGGTAACTGCCCCTCCCCTGCTTTTCAGGATATAATCTTTCAAGCGTTTAACATTCGCTTAAACTGATTGGAACATTCATAGCAAGACCTCCATCAGCAGTTTCTTTGTATTTACTATTCATATCCATGGCGGTATCCCACATAGTTTTAATAACTTCATCAAGACTTACCCTGGCATAATCAGGAGCGCTTTGTAAGGCAAGCTGGCTGGCGGTTATAGCCTTTATGGCTCCCATAGTATTTCTTTCTATACAAGGTATTTGCACAAGCCCTCCTACAGGATCGCAAGTCATACCAAGATGATGCTCCATTGCAATTTCAGCAGCCATTAATGCTTGCCGCTGTGTGCCACCCAAACATTCAGTTAACGCCGCTGCCGCCATAGAAGAGGAAACCCCTATCTCTGCCTGGCAACCTCCCATGGCAGCAGAAATGGTTGCACCCTTTTTAAAAATACTTCCAATTTCCGCAGCAGTAAGTAAAAATTGGATGATCTTATCATCATTATTTTTTTGCGGATCACCGTAAAAAATAGTGTAATAAGCTAATACTGCAGGTATAACTCCGGCAGCACCATTTGTTGGTGCAGTAACTACTCTGCCAAAAGAAGCATTCTGTTCATTTACTGCAAGGGCAAAACAACTTACCCAATCAAGGATATATTTAAAATCATTTCCCCCGGTTAATATGGCGTTTGCCCATGATTCATAATCGGAATATTGTTTTCCATTGAGCAGTTTTTTATTAAGATTTGCAGCCCGGCGGTTAACATTTAATCCTCCGGGTAAAATACCATAAGTGTGTGCACCTCTGTGCATACACTCTTTCATTACCTGCCATATATTTAACAACCCTTTCCTTGTTTCAATTTCGCTCCGCCAGGCATTTTCATTTTCCATTACTACCTCGCTGATATTTAAGCCTGTTTTCATACACCAATGCAAAAGATTACCGGCATTGTTTATGGGAAATGGTAAAATAGTTTCAGATGTTTCATTCTCATTAGTTTCTTGCAGAGCCTGGTTATCATGGAGGGCCTCTTTTTTTACAAAGCCGCCTCCAATTGAATAATATGTTTCTGCGAGATGATCACCATTATTTAAGACTACCAAAAAGGTTAACGCATTTGGATGATAAGGTAATGTTTCAGTAAACAAAAATTCTATGTCATTCTCAGGGTCAAAATCAATTTCATATTTTCCATTTAATGTTATCTTTTTACTTGTTTTTATGTCATTAATCTTAGTGCTGATTTTATTTACATCATAGGTTACCGGATCATCACCGCTTAACCCTAATTGCACAGCAATATCAGTTCCATGGCCTATCCCGGTTTTTGCCAGGGAACCATACAACAAAACTTCTATACTCACTACAGTGTGTAAAATATTTTTATTCTCCAGAGATTGTACAAAAATATTCGCCGCCCGCCATGGCCCCAATGTATGGCTGCTTGATGGGCCTATGCCTATCTTGAACATATCAAAAACCGAAATAGCTTCGTGACTCAAAAGGAAAATAATTAAACCAAAATTACAGAAAAGGCAATAATGGATGAGCTTAAAAGATCAGCTATCAGATACGATAGCCATCAGATGGTTTTAATAAATATTGAAAATGTATTATCACATGGTTGATAGCTACCCAGGCTTAGGAACCAGGAATATCTTTATCATAATTCATGATTTATGATTTTCTGATAAAGTTTTGTACTTTATTTTTAACCGGCTTAATCGTTTGCAGGTATTCGTAGATGGAAGAAAGGTCCTTTGTCGTTATACCTGAATACATGAGCCATGGCATAACTGTATTGAAATCGGTTTTACTCAGAGACTGTATGTGATAAGAACTATCTCTGTATTGTTTGAACCTTTGAACAAAAGCTTCTTTACTCCATTTGCCAATACCCGTTTCTTTATCAGGAGTAATATTTGCAGAGTAGCAACTGGTGCCATTAGGAAAATCAAATTCACGGCCTCCGCCAAATTCTGTTCCGGCAATAACAGATCCTTTATCCACTTTACTGTGGCACTCTACACACCTTGCTATTGTAATAAGATACCCCCCATAAGCTATTGTATTATTTGTATCGGGCTTTACTGCTAAAGTTGCTTTGGAAGGAATGGTATTTATAATAAAATTCATTGGAAAGTCAAGTTCTCTTTCCGGCACTTCATTTTTATTTTGGGGCAAAGTGCGAACGTAAGCTATAATACTATACACATCTTCCCTATCCATTTTACCATAAGCAGGATAACCCATTAAGGGGAATAACGCTTTACCATCCTTAGTTTCACCACTTGTTATGGCTCTGAATATTTCGCCATCTGTCCAGTTATGTAAGGCATAGGGCGTTAAATTTTTTGAATATAAAGTCCCTGGAAAACCTCCTTCTCTACCAAATTTTTCACCGCCTCCTCCGAATGTGCCCTCTATAATAGGCCCTGCATACATGTTCCAGTCCCGCTTACTATGGCAATCCATACAGATAGATACATTATTTGCAAGATAATTACCACGTTCCACCCGCTCTGGCGTAATTGCAACTTTTATATCGGGTGAAGGCCCCACATTAGGCAAAGCTGTTTTTACATAAAGAGCAATACCGGATAGTATTACAATTATACCTAAGAAGATCACGAGTATTACCTTGAATGTTTTTTTCATAAAGCCGGGTTTAATAAATGTTAAGCGTCAAAACTTTTTTTATCCAATTGATTATAATAGAAAAATAGAAATAATTTTACCGATGTTTTTATTGCAAATGCTCAAAAGTTACTGTATCCACATAAATACAAACAAACATAAAGAGATTCGTGACGTTTGAAATTATTAAGAAAGAGGTAAGGTGATCCTGAATTTATCTCATATAGAACTCCCATTGAATGCGGTCAGGATCTTTGAATGCCACATATAATTTTTGCAAAGTTTCATCAAGCTTTACGCCTGTATTCTCAACACCTGCGTCAGACAATTCCCGGGCCACACGATTCAGCTCATCTTCTGAATCACAGGCAAGCGCTATATGATCAAGGCCTATATTGAACGGAGTAAATACATCCTTCGCTGTTTCTGCATTTGCTTTTTTAAATGCGATGATAACCGGGCCTGCAACAAGTCCTATAATATCCGGGCTATCAAGTGCAAGTGTAAAGCCAAGAACATTTTGGTAAAAATTTTTAGTGATGTTGAAATCTGTACAGCGCAAAGCAATATGATGTATGCCTGTAGTTTTGGGATTGATTGCCATAGTTGTAGTTTATTAATTGGTTATGAAAGTTAATAAAACAATTGATATTATATGCACGTCAGGAATATTTTGTAACAATGGTTTCTGTGAATTATAAAGCAGATGTATTACATTATTACAATCACTGGTGATCGCTTTTAAGATATCATCTGCAAAACCTACACTGCCTTATCATTACTTCGGATGTATTGTAAGAAGCATTTCCTGCACCTGCTTTCATATTTAAATACCCTATTATGAAACTATAGGCTACAAGCTACACACTTATTTCAGCAACTTCTCCAAAGCCGAATCTATTGAAGGATACAGGAAAGTAAAGCCTTCTTTTTTAATCTTATCACAACTAACCGTTGCACTCTTTAAAATTTCTATACTTCTCTCACCCATAAATACTTTTAAAAATAATTTAGGAATGTGCACAGGAATATAAAATGATTTACGTAACAGGTTAGCAGTTTTTATTATTAGCTTTTTATTAGTTACAGGTTCAGGCGAAACTGCATTATAGCTGCCGGCTAAATTTTCATTTTCTATTGCATAAATAAATAACCTGCATACATCATCAATATGTATCCAACTGATTACTTGTTCTCCATTTCCCAAAACAGCGGCTATTCCATAACGTATTGGTTTTTTAAATTCAGCAAACGCACCGCCATCATTGCTTAATACAATACCTAACCTGAGTTTTACTAATCGCTTACCCATTCCTGTTACAGGTTCTATGCTTGCTTCCCACAACTTGCAGGTGTTACCCAAAAAGCCAGTATCCGCCTCATCAGATTCTTTATATCCATGCCATGCAGGCAAATGCTGTTTAGGGTTTTCACCATACCAGCCAATAGCTGAGACGGATAGTACAGCTTTTACTTTATTATTAGTTTGTTGTAATGCTGTAAGTATAAGCTTGCTGCTTTTTGTGCGGCTCTCTTCAATTTTCTGTTTATAGCGGGCAGTCCATCTTTTATCCATCACTCCTTCTCCTGCAAGATGGATAATAAAATCTGCTTTAGCCACTGCATCTGTATCAATTTGTTGTTTTTCTATATCCCATAATGCGTAAGTTATCCCTTCATTTAATTTATCCGCAACAGGTTTCCTGGTTAATATAATTACCTGGTATCCCCGGCTTATTAAATGGGTTGTTAAATTTTTTCCGATAAGTCCTGAGCCTCCTGTGATGAGTACTGTAGGCATAATTTTATGTAATTAGTTAGCAAAGTAACTTCTTACATTTGCTTATATAAGAAGTTTTTATTTAGTGCGTAAATTTATTATCATCTTTAACTATTATGAAATTTAAAATATCACTTTTATTTAGTTCATTTATTTTACCCCTGATAATTTTTGCCCAGCGTATTACCTATTCAGCTCCCGAGAGAGATGACTCAAGGTCTTTAAATTTTGAAGTTGTTGGTAAGGTTGGCGGTAATTTCATCGTTTATAAAAATATCCGTACAAAAAATGCCGTAAGTGTGTATGATAATGATATGCAATTAAAGGAAAGAGTTGATCTTGACTTTATCCCGGACAAAACAATTAATGTTGATTTTATTGCCTACCCTGATTATTTTTTTGTGGTTTATCAATATCAAAAAAGAAGCATTTTATATTGTATGGGCGCAAAGATAAATGGAGAAGGGAAATTAATAGGCCAGCCAATACAACTCGATACTACCTTTATAAGCGTATTTGCAGATAACAAAATATATAACACCATTTTTAGTGAGGATAAGCAGCATATAGTGATCTATAAGATCCAGAAAAAAAATGAGAAATTTAATTTTACAACGGTGCTGTTTAATGCCCGGTTGGAGTTACAGCGAAAATCAAGATGGATTGTACCTTACCAGGAGCGCAAAGATGTTTACAGCGATTTTTTTACAGATAACGACGGCAATTTTGTTTTTGCAAAAAGCGAAAAAGAAGGTGCAAGGGAACTGATCTCAAAAGTTTTCATAATTACCAAGCCCCCGCTATCGGATACTTTTACCACCAATAACATAAACATAAATAACTTTTATCTTGATGAGTTAAAATTAAAAGTTGATAACATTAATA
>JBDSAQ010000340.1:0-10670 GCA_039922095.1 Ginsengibacter sp.
TTGCGTTTCCGGAACCGGATAAATTGCGATCAAACAATTTTAAAATAATAGGGATAGCAGCCCCTACAGAAGTAACTATTGCAAATACTCTTTTAGACATGTCTTCCTGAACGATAAATAAAAACACAACAATTAAAAATATAATGATAAGCAATACAGTGCGCAGGTTGCCCCATGTTCCGCCTTCACTTATTTCCCGCCTTAATTTATTTATCTCCTCTGATCCTTTTTTAGAAATAAGATAATTCCTGAAACTGTCTGTCATTATCACGAAAGAATTCTCTTCTTTCTTTATAATTCCTTTTTTATATAAGCTGTATAATATATCCACATTTTTATAGTTGCTAAAGCCATCAATTGCAAAATCGTACAGTACAAATTGCTCGGTGGGTGAAAGTTTTTCCCAAACGATTTCGTATTGTGGCGCAAGCAAGGTTTGAATTTTTAGAATGCATTCCTCCCTTTGCGTAATAGTAGCATAGGCATTTTCCTTAGCTGTTATTAAATTTAATGTGACTTTATCCAGGCCCCAAAATTCTTTCTCAAATTCTTTATTGGACAGATCTTCTTTTTCAAAGACTTCTTTATCCAGGTATGAAACGTCCTGCTCTGTACCAGGTGTTTTATCAAAATAATCAATCAGGAAAATACGCATTGAAGCTGAATAAATAATCTTGTAAAAAACTATCAGCAGCAGCATAACAGATAAAAGCAGTATGATACCTAATCTATATTTTAAAACACTCAGAAATGAAGGTTGAGAAGGCAAAGAAGAAGTTATTATAACATTAGAAGTATTAATGTGGTCACTGCTATTTTTATAATGATACACCAGGGAATCTTTTTTTGCCTGCTGCATTGGCTTAGCCCGCCAATAATAAAAATCGCCTGCATTAGCAAAATAATCTGAGTGCTCAGTGGGTAAGAAAAGATATTGGGTTACCTGTTTATAAAATTGAGAATTATTAAAAGTATTTTGTTTATTATAATTCCAGGTATCTCCGGTGGCAATATTATTATTTCCTGTATACACCCCTTTGGCTGCAGAAAATTTTATACTGTCAATAAAAACACTATCATAATTATTAATCCTTTTACCGCCTCCTATAATATTAAGTTTGGTTTCAGATACCTTCTGATTAATATAATTTCTGCGATTTGCCAGCTCATGCCCTAAATGCGTTTGGCGGGTCTTCAACTGCAAGCTTTTTTCCTGGCCGGCCGCAAATAATATAAAACCCAAAGTTGGCATTACGCTGGTAAGGGTAGCAGATATCATTATTGCTAAAACAAAATAGCTTAAATACTTATGCTTGCTTTGTAATATTCTTTTCTTAAATACCAGCCATCTTGGTAATCCGAATAACGAAAAATATATAGCCAGCGAAGGAAAAACTATTGCAAACAATGCAACCATGCTATTTATTATTACAGTGGTTGCAGAAAAAGAGGCATGAGATATATTGTTCTTTATAATAAAAAATATCCAGATCAGGATAATATAGGGCAGCATGAGTTTTATAAAACTATTTACAAATTGCCCGTTCTTAAACAATGCCAATATTTGTTGTGTTTTATTTATGGGTTCACTTTGCGCTGAAGTGATGACAGGTGCTACCTGGGAATGGTAATTTTCCACGGCCCTTATTAAATAGTATCCGATTACAGAAAACGCAGGTAATAAAAAGGAAGAATATAAAACATAAGACAATAAAACTTTACCATTAAACACTATAAAAAAAATGCCTGCTACCATTAAAATAGCCGCCTGGTAATAAAGTATTTTTTTGTAGTATTCTGTTTTATGCGGCGAGGGCTTTGCAAAATTGAAATCATTTTCGGCAAAAAAGAGTTTTGAAAACTTATTGTTTGAATAATAATAAAAAAGAGTGAGGAGAGCAATGATTATAAGAAGCATGCTTTCACAAAAAAAGCTGAAGCTAATAATGTGAGTGATATACAAAAGATCAACTTTCTTGTTGCTATATGTTACAAGAAAATACGGCAATCCTTCAATAGGTTTTATTAGCAGCTTCACATTATTTTCATATAATTCCATATTATTAATGAGCAAAGTTTGTTTGCGGGAAACGGCTGTTTTAATAGCCATGCTATCGTTTAACTCAACAAAGAGATTTTCCTGTAATGCCCTCTTAGATTCAGAATGATATAGAATATCACCGTCTGAATTTATAATACAAAAATTATAACCCAATGGCACTACAGGGTTGAACATGGAATACATTTTACCATGCAGACCAATTAAGAGTGCTTGGCCTGTGTTGAATGCAGAGTTGCTTTTAATGGCAACACTAATTGTATAATCGCCTTTTGATTTTGCAAGTGTTGACTGTATTGAAAATTGTGTATGGGTAGTATCACCCGGTAGATAGTAGCCTGAATTATTTTTTAGGTCTTTATAATATTGCCTGTCACCTTTTTCAAAAAAAGATGGAAGCGTATTTACAAAATTCCACTTGGCAATTTCCTGCCCTTTAGCATTGATCCAAAATAATCCATCGAAATTTTTATATACAGATGGATGCATGTATGCATCAACAAAGGGAATTTTATTACCTGCATCAAAATGAGCCGACATATAATTAAATCCTATCCTGGTATTTTGATAAATTGAATCATAATGCTTTAACTGTTTAATTGCCTGGCCTATCTCGTCATAAAAATTTGCTTTTACATGATTGTGAAAACCTTGCAGATTTTTATTGGAGCTGTAGGTATTAGTATAATGAAGCCATATTGCCGAACCAAGCAACACTAAAAAAACGGGAATTACATATATCATTGCTACTACGGAACGAATATCTTTTACAGAAATATTTTCCTGCGGCCCTATAAGATATATTTTTAAAAATGGCAAACTGATAAGAAGTGAAATAAGCAGAATACCAAGAACCACCAATAGAGTTACAGGGAAGCTATGTGTATTTGCTTTGTAGGTATGATTGCTTACAAAACCTCCAAGTAATAATTTTTGACCCTGTATCCTGAAAGGGAAAAGAAATAATTTATAATCTGTTCCTTCAATATTTATATTATTCATTACAGGAAAAGAAAAAGCAGATTGTCTTTTAAAAAGAGAATCTGCATTAATTTCTTCATCTATATTCAGGCCGGGAGATTTATAAATTAAGCGTCCGGAATGGGGTTCCTTTTCCCTTTCAGTTTTTAAATTAATAAGTAACACCGATTCAAAAGTGCTCCCATGAATTGAGATAAGGGGTTCAATTATTGCTGAAGTATCTATTTTAGAAGAGTCAGCAGCAGCTTTGTTTTGAGGAGAGGCTGTTGCTGTATTTGCCGGTATCCCTTCAAGATTAGATAATTTATTTTTTATATTAAGACTATCATAAATGAAATCATTAAATTTTAAAGTATCATACTTCAATAAAGGGCGGCTTCCTTCTTTATGCGCCAATAGCCCTTCCTTAAAATTAGTAGCTATTCCATCTAATACTCTAAAAGCACGTTTATTATAAAAAGCCTCTTGCTGCGGTATGTAAATAAAATAGTATAAGGCCAGGAAAATGCCTAACAAGGCAATTAATGCAACGGACACAAACACACGTCTTCCTAAAGTTGCTTTTTTACTTTTATTGCTCACAACTATTTTTTTTAAAAGTTTAAAAGAATAGTAATGATGTTTAAAGAGGTTGCAATCTATTAAACATTTCTTCTCAAAATAATGCTTATCACTTTAAACCGCAAGCTTTGAGAATAGTAAAACAGGTGTTTGCTAATTAGTTAAGAACCTATCAGGATCATGCTTAAAAATCATATTCTCTTCTAAATATATTAAATCTCACCCCAACAGTAACTAACCGGGTATTAGTTTCGTAGGCAACATCTTTAATTTTATAGTTCCTTAATAAAAATGAACCTTCAATAAAAAGGTTTTCTCTTACTTCATATGATACTTGTAAAGATGCATTTAAGCATGTTGCCTTGCTGCCGCCTCCTAATTTAAATCCATAATCCCGTGGCCTTGTAGTATAATTAAGTAAAAGATTACTTCCGAAATTAATTCCCATAGAATCAAGCCCCTGGTAATAATAAATAGCTTTTGCATTTATATACCACCGGTTAGCGGGCTGATATTTTATAATGCCTATAAACTCCTGGAAATTGGCTCCAAGCGGATGAGCAAGCGGTTGATTATAATGACTATAATTAGCAATGGAATCATAATGAGCATACGTAAAGGGGCGTGCCCTGTTGGTTTCAAACTGCAGATCAAGGTTTTTAATTTTAAAGGCATCAACATATTTTATACCTGCCTGCAAACCCCATTTATTTGCCCAATAGCCATTGTTTTTTGTTATCTGCTTTAAAATAAATTCATCCAATAAAAATTGCCCGTATAGTTGTATCCTGTGAAGAGCATTAACTTTAAAATCAATTCCTGCAAGTGCATTATCGGGGCTACCAACTGTTCCTTCCACGTGTCTTAAAAAAATGATGGGATTTAAATATTGAAAATCAAAATGATTTTTTCTTCCAAATACAACCCCCTCAAATAAACCTACGTTCAGCCATTTTGTAACATTCGTGCTGAGATGATGCATAGCTGCATATTTCCTGTCCAGCAGCACATCCCCGGTTCTTTTGAACCTGGGCATCAGTTCCATAAATAAATTCTCATAATTCAATTTCCATATCCGGGTATTTATCTTTAAAAATAAATAACTGTTTCCCCAATCACTTAAAAACATACTGCGGTAACCATTACCAATAAAATTTTTATCATACCCAAATTGAAAATCAAGATACTTAGCGGCATTGAAAGTTATATAACCCCTTGCATCAAAATAATCATAACCATTCGTTTTAAAAGATTTATAAAAACCAACGCCAGGCACTGCATTAAACTGGGTCACACGATTTTGAAAAAATTGCGGGCCACGTTCCTGGTTATCCGTTAAGAATGTTGAAAACCCGATCTTTCCCGCAATTAGTCCACGGGCTGTAATCCCCCGTGTATTTAAAAATACACTGTTATCATAACCACTCTCTTTGGCTTGTTGTAGCTGCAACACCGGGTTAACTGCTAAAAAAAAGTCCTTAGTATTTACTTCAATTAAGTTAGCCCTGGTTTTATAAAAGTTTTTAAGTATTGGCTTTTTACTTTCAAAATCTTTCTGTGGCTGGCTTACCCATTCTGCATTATTCATTAGCAGGCTATGAAGATTATATTCATCAACAGGTGTTAAATTTAAATTGCTCCCTGCTGTTGTTGGGTCACTATAGCTCATTCTGTTGCTATCCAGGTATTCTGCTTCTCTTACAATTCTTTTTCGGCTATAAGGCTTTATTGCAGAAAAATTAAGGCCAGTATTTTGTTGCTGCTTTATTTCCATTCGCTCTATAAATTGATATTCTTTGGAGCCTTGTGGTAAATATGTGGTTTGTGATAAGGAAAATAGAGGAAGAATAAAAACAAACAGTATGGGAATCCTTTTAATACTTTGCATTGGATTTTGGGTTACATTATTATATAATTTCAAGTTATGCAAAAATATCTCTTAAAAAATATAAACGTAGTGAATGAAGGACAAATTTACCTGGCAGATATTTATATTGATAGGGGCAGAATTGAAAGAATTGGAGCTTCTGTTTCTGTCAGGGGAAGGGTAACGGAAATGAACCTGGAAGGTAAATATCTTTTGCCTGGTGTTATAGATGACCAGGTACATTTTAGAGAGCCCGGCTTAACCCACAAGGCTACAATTTATTCAGAAAGCAAAGCGGCCGTGGCAGGCGGTGTAACAAGCTTTATGGAAATGCCTAATACTATTCCAAACGCCTTAACTGAGCGTTTGCTGGAAGATAAATATTCAATTGCTGCAAATACCTCACTTGCAAATTATTCTTTTTATATGGGTGTTAGCAACGATAATGCAGATGAAGTATTAAGAATGAATAAAAGAAAAAAAGAAGTTTGCGGAATAAAAATCTTTATGGGTTCAAGTACCGGAAACATGCTTGTTAATAACGAAAATACACTTCATAAAATTTTTAGAGAAAGTGGGTTATTAATAGCCACACATTGCGAAGAGGAAAATATTATAAGAGGAAATTATGAAAAATTAAAGATAGAAAAGGGAGAATTGTCTCCCGCTGATCATCCCTTAATAAGAGATGAAAATGCATGCTATCAATCTTCATCGTCGGCAATTGCTCTTGCAAAGAAATACAATAGCCGCCTTCATATTTTGCATATTTCTACTGCAAAAGAATTATCATTATTTGATAATACAATCCCCCTGTTACAAAAAAGAATAACTGCTGAAGTTTGTGTTCATCATCTTCATTTTACCGCTGATGACTATGACCGGTTAGGATATCTCATTAAATGTAATCCTGCAATAAAAGCACCTGAAAATAAAGATGCTCTCTGGAAAGCTTTGCTGAATAACTATCTGGACGTAATAGCTACCGACCATGCCCCACACACTTTGGAAGAAAAAGGTCACCTTATCCCCGGCCCTTCTCCACAAAGCGGAAAAAGAAGTTCTCCCTTTCCTTTGGAGAGGGCCGGGGTGAGGTCATACGAACACGCTCACTCAGGCATGCCCCTGGTTCAGCATTCATTATTAATGATGCTTAAATATTATAGAGAGGGTCACATTTCTTTAGAAAAAATTGCAGAAAAAATGAGCCATGCTGTTGCCGACTGTTTTAAAATTGATAACCGTGGGTATATCCGTGAGGGCTATTTTGCAGACCTCGCAATTGTAGATTTAAATTATTTAACTACCGTAACCAAACAAAATATTTTATATAAATGTGGATGGAGCCCATTGGAAGATGAAGTATTTCCCGGCAAAATTGAATACACTTTTGTAAATGGAAATTGTGTTTATGCTTGTCCTGGTTTTGGAGGTGAAACTAGTATATGGGATGAATCTGCAAGGGGGCAAAGAATAACTTTTAAGCTATAATATGGAAATAGATAAAACCACGTTAAAAGACCTTTCAGTTTTTGATCATGATGAAGAGTTTTCAATTTTTCAAAAACTTGACTTCACACTTACGGCGGGGGGCAAAGAAAAACTGAGATATATTTTTAGTAAACCATTAAATACTCCGGAAGAAATAAATGACATTCAACATACACTAAAGCTTATTATAAAAAATAAAGAAGCATGGCCTCAGACTGTAAGCAATGGAACCATGATAATGGTTCAACAGTTTTACCAGGGTAATATTGACACAATCCCTAATCACCCTTCTGCAGCCTCAGCCTACTCGTATAAAATTTTCCATGGCCCGGATTTCTCCCTCGTAAAATATTCAACAGGCCACTGCTTTGATTTTATTAAGGGTATGAGAGAACTTATAAATACTTTACTTCACGCAGATATTTCTTTATCATTAAAAAAGTTATTAAAAAAAGCTGAAGGCATTATTAATAAAGAACAGTTTAATATCATATCTAAAAAAACTAAGCCAGATGACCTCGCTATAACAGAAATGCTTAAACTTGCTCATTTCCTGCTCTATCATTTTAAACAGAATATATTTGAATTGATGGACATCTACTACCAGCTTGATGCATGGTATAGTATGGCAATGGCGATAGATAAATATGGGCTGGTATTTCCATTATTTATTGAAAGCAATGAGCCCATACTTCAAACCAAAGAATTATATCACATTTTATTGCCGGAGCCGGTAGGATATAATATTACACTGAGGCCTGCAAATAATTTCATCTTTTTAACCGGGGCTAATATGGCTGGAAAAAGCACATTTATAAAATCTGTTGGCGCTGCAGTTTTTCTTGCACATATCGGGATGGGTGTGCCGGCGCAGGCTATGGAACTCAGTTTATTTGATGGCTTGTTAAGCAATATCAACGTAACAGATAATATCACGAAAGGCGAAAGCTACTTTTATAACGAGGTGCAAAGGATAAAAAACACTATCGTTAAAATTAATGATGGAAGAAAATGGCTAATACTTATAGATGAACTTTTTAAAGGCACCAATGTACAGGATGCCATGAAATGCAGCGCCACTGTGATTGAAGGACTGATAAAAATTAAAAGCTCCTTATTTATTCTCTCAACACATTTATATGAAATTGCTGAGGAGTTAAAAGTTTATCCAAATATCGCCTTTAAATATTTTGAAACTATTGTAGATGAGGATCAATTTAAATTCAATTATCGGCTTAAAGATGGGATCAGTAATGACAGGCTGGGATACCTGATTTTAAAAAGAGAAAATGTAATTGAGCTGTTGGAAAAGCTTTGAAAGCGCTGTTATTATTTGTTATAACTTGTATCTTTATATAAACAGAATTATATGGAAACAATGAAACTTAAAGTAAGAAAAATTGGAAATTCCAGAGGGATTGTAATTCCTCAGAAATATCTTAAAATAGTGGAAGGCGATAAAGATGAAATTGATATTGAAGTAGATGAAAAAGGGATTTTATTAAAAAGCCATAATGATGTTCCCCGTAAGGGTTGGGCAAGGGCTTTCAAAAAAATGGCAAAGAACGGAGATGATAAATTGCTTATGCCAGATGTTTTTGAAGACGAAACTTTTGAAGAATGGAAATAAAACAATATGATGTCTGGTGGGTAACATTAGATCCAACTATAGGAAAGGAGATGAAGAAGACCAGGCCATGCGTAATTATTTCTCCTGATGAAATGAATCAATATATAGGAACAATTATTATTGCACCATGTACTTCAACATTCAGATTATATCCTTCACGAATTAAGCTTGAATTAAAAGGTAAATCCTCCACTATTGCTCTTGATCAAATTAAAACAATTGATAAAAGCAGGTTAAAAAATAAAATAGCTCATCTTGAATTAAAAACAATTAAACAAGTAAAGCAAACCATGGAAGAAATATTTTGCAAATAATCTCTGGAGAATTAATATCCAAAGTGAAGAGTATGTGAAATACAAAATATTTTTCTCTAATTTCAGTACATGCTTGTTAAAACTTTTGGAAGTGCAGTGTATGGTGTGGAAGCAATATCTATTACAGTAGAAGTAAATGTAAGCAGTGGCAAATTTACTTCTATTGTAGGCCTTGCTGATAATGCAGTTAAGGAAAGCCTTGAGCGAATGGAAAGCGCAATCAAAACAAATGGCTATCATTTCCCCCGCACAAAAGTTGTAGTAAATCTTGCACCTGCAGATATAAAGAAAAGTGGTACCGCATTCGATCTCCCTATCGCTATAGGAACACTTGCAGCCAGCGAACAATTTGAAAATGCAGATAAACTGGCAGACTATGTTATAATGGGTGAGCTTAGCTTAGATGGTACTGTAAGACCAATAAAAGGAGCATTGCCTATTGCCATACAGGCACGCAAAGAAAATTTTAAAGGATTAATTGTTCCGAAAGAAAATGCACGGGAAGCAGCGATGGTAAACAATCTTAAAGTTTACGGAGTTGGTCATATTAATGAGGTGATAAATTTTTTTGTTGATGAAAATTCTATACAACCAACAATAGTAAATGTAAGAGAAGAATTTGCCCATGCCCAGAGTGATTACGATATAGACTTTTGTGATGTTAAGGGCCAGGAGAATATTAAAAGAGCGCTGGAGATTGCAGCAGCAGGCGGACATAATGCAATATTGATCGGGCCGCCGGGTGCAGGGAAAACAATGCTGGCAAAGCGTTTGCCTACTATCCTTCCCCCGCTCACTTTGCAGGAAGCATTGGAAACTACAAAGATTCACAGCGTTGCAGGCAAGTTGCCGGAGAATGCAACATTGATTTCAAAGCGGCCTTTTCGTTCGCCACATCATACAGTTTCAGATGCTGCATTAGTGGGTGGTGGCGGCATTCCACAACCCGGAGAAATATCCTTAGCGCACAACGGAGTGTTGTTCTTAGATGAATTGCCAGAGTTTAAAAGATCTGTTTTAGAAGTAATGCGTCAGCCAATGGAAGAAAGAAAGGTAACCATTTCAAGAGCAAAGATCGCATTGGAATTTCCTGCAAGCTTTATGCTGATAGCCTCTATGAATCCCTGCCCGTGCGGCTTTTTCAATCATCCGGAAAAAGAATGTACCTGCCCTCCGGGTGCAGTTCAAAAATATTTAAATAAGATATCAGGCCCTTTGTTAGATAGAATTGATCTGCATGTTGAAGTGACCCCCGTTGCTTTCAGCGAATTATCTTCTTCCCGGCAATATGAAAAAAGTGAGTGTATCAGGGAGAGAGTGATAAAAGCTAGTGAGCGCCAGGCAGAAAGATTTAAAGATAACCCCGGAACTTATAGCAATGCACAAATGAGCAGTAAAAAGCTTAAAGAAATTTGTGTTATTTCTGCCGCAGGAGCTAATTTATTAAGAGTTGCTATGGAGAAATTAAATTTATCTGCGAGAGCATATGATAGAATTTTAAAAGTAAGCAGAACTATAGCAGACCTTGCCGCAAGTGATGACATTAAAGTTGAGCATTTGGCAGAGGCTATTCAATACAGGAGTTTAGATAGAGAAGGATGGGCTGGGTAAGATAAGCATACTCCTTATTTATTATTACGGCACATTTAAACATCAAATTTTTCTCATATCTTTTCTCAAAATTGGATTAATTAAGATTCGATATAAATTAGCTTGCTATTAATCAGCACATCTTTTCTTCTTTATTTAATTCTTTTTTATTTTGTT
>JBDSAQ010000341.1:0-9749 GCA_039922095.1 Ginsengibacter sp.
GGTGTTGCTTTTCCTTCATTCATTAAAACGCCAAGTCGCCAGTTAAGTAACTGGGCTTTCGTAATTTCAGTGATCATTTCAGCAAGTTTTTTTTGCTGCAATTGAAAGCCACCAATTGGCCGGTCAAATTGAATACGCTCTTTTGAATAACGTAATGCAGTATCATAGCAATCCATTGCGGCCCCCAACGCTCCCCATGCAATTCCGTACCGGGCTTTGGTAAGGCAACTTAACGGGCCTTTTAATCCTTTAATATCCGGGAATATATTTTCTTTAGGAATTTTTACATTATCAAAAACCAGTTCACCTGTTGAGCTTGCCCGCAAGCTCCATTTGCCGTGTGTAGTAGGGGTGGAAAACCCGGGCATTTCTCTTTCAACAATAACTCCGCGGATATCACCACTCTCATCTTTGGCCCATACTATTGCTACCTGGGCATAAGGTGCATTACTGATCCACATTTTACTTCCGTTTAAAATATAGTGATCACCTGCATCCCCGCCTGACGGCCGGGCAGGTTTTATATTGCTTAACATACTGGAAGGATCACTGCCGAAATCGGGTTCAGTTAAACCAAAACATCCCAGCCATTCACCACTGGCAAGATTGGGCAAATATTTATTCTTTTGCTCTTCGGTGCCATAAGCATAAATAGGAAACATTACCAGAGAGCCTTGTACGCTTGCGGTTGAGCGAACGCCGCTATCACCTCTCTCTAATTCCTGCATCATTAAGCCGTAAGAAATATAATCTAATCCACCCCCTCCATACACTTGCGGAATAGTAGGACCAAAGCAGCCAAGCTCCCCTAACTGCTTTACAATTTGCTGTGGAAATTCAGCACGCTGGGCAAAGTCTTCAATAATAGGAGAGATTTCTTTTTTCACATAATTACGCACTGATTCCCGAACCAGCTTATGTTCATCTGTAAGCAATTCATCCAACGCAAAATAATCTGGAGATTCAAACTGGTCTTGTGGCATATAGGTTTTTAAAAGCTAATTGAATAACAATATAATCTTTCATTAGCGAAGCCTGCTACTATCTTTAATTAACTTCTCATCTTTATAAATTCCTCTTGCAGCTAATATCAGTGTTATTAGTGTTACCAGGTGAAAAATTGCCCATATATCCAGGGTGCCCTGTGAATATTGGTTTACCACTCTTGTGTAAAGAAACAGGATAAGGCATTCCACTATAATGCCTGTTACGCAGATTTTAAACTGTACTGTTCTATGCTTAAATAAAAAAATGGTAATGAGAAGGGCCGTGCCTAATGCACTGGTTAATACCATAAGGATAAAATTATCTTTCGCCACAAAAGAATGGAAAGTATTTGCCGGCAAATGCAAGCTGTTAGTTGGGATAAGCGTACCGCTGTAAAATGAGAATTGTAATGTGAGGAACACAGCAATTGTAGCAAGCAAAAGCCAGATAGTTTGTACTCGTTGTATCATGGTTAATTATTTATCATTATCTAATTATTATAAAATTTTTCCGAATATTGTTTTGCTGTTTTAACGGAGTCAATTAGAAGATGAGAATTTTTGAATGCAAACAAAAAAATATTTTTTAAGGCGTCCATTTCGTATTCGTGGGCAATTGTATTTCTTATATCCCTAATTTGCATAAAATCATCTGCGCTGTCAATTAATCCTTTCTTTTCTGCATTCAGAAGCCGGTCCCGTACAGTGCCTGGTGTTGCTCCTTCAATGTTATCAATTGTTTTGTAAGTTTTTTGTATTAGTAAATCGCTTACTCTTGCAAAACGGCTGGTAAGCGCCTCTAGCTCCACCAATTGATCTTCAGTATAATTATTATGAAAAATAAAATTTTTACATCTTTCTATTGAGATGGTTAAGGTATTTGCGGCTTCATCAACCTGAGCAAGGTTTTCTTTTAAATATAGTAAACTTGGTTTCACAAACTTTTTAAATAGGGCTCTATCATTTTTACGAAAGTATCATTATTGTCTTTTTTTACAACAAGGTCTAACTTCTGTTCTTCAATTTCATTAAAAATCCTTGTTCTTATTTTTAATTTTTCATTAAACCCTATTTTGTCTGAAATTATCAATATATCTATATCTCCCCCTTTTGCTTCATCGTTTACCCTTGATCCGAATAGATAGATTTTTGCATTTTGATCAAAGTTCAGGATGTTTTTTTTTATTACTGATATTTCTTTCTTTGAAATTCGCATGTATAAGAATTTATCCTATTTCAGGGTACAAAGGGAACTGCTTCATCCATTCTTTAATTTCTTCCCTTACAGCCTTGATGGTTTGTTCACTATCAATATTTATTAAAATTTTATCAAGCATTTCAACTATCGCAATCATATCATCTTCTTTCATTCCCCGTGTGGTAACGGCAGGCACGCCAACACGTATACCAGAGGTAACAAAAGGGCTTTTATCATCAAATGGAACAGCATTTTTATTTAAGGTTATATGAGCCTTATCTAAAGTTTCCTGCGCTTTTTTGCCTGTTATGTTTTTATTCCTAAGATCAATAAGCATTAGATGATTATCAGTGCCGCCACTTATTATTTCGTAATTTTTACCAGTAAACGCTTTTGCCATAGCCTGCGCATTTAGCTGGATTTGTTTGGCATAAGACGTAAAATCATCTGAAAGTATCTCACCAAACGATACTGCCTTTGCGGCTATTACATGCTCCAGCGGGCCTCCCTGTGTACCGGGAAATACCCCCATATCAAGCAGGTTACTCATCATACGTATATTACCCCTGGTATCTTTTAACCCAAATGGATTTTCAAAATCTTTCTTCATCAAAATAATACCACCACGCGGGCCCCGTAAAGTTTTGTGTGTGGTAGAAGTTACAAAATGGCAATGCTCAAAAGGAGATTTTAATAGTTCCTTCGCTATTAAGCCTGCGGGATGCGCCATATCGCAATAAACAAATGCGCCAACCTCATCAGCAATCTTTCTTATTCTTTCATAATCCCAGTCACGACTATAAGCTGAGGCTCCGCAGATGATTAATTTAGGCTTTACTGTTCTTGTTTTTTCTTCAAGCATTTCATAATCTATCAATCCCGTTTCTCTCTTTACTCCATAAAAATGCGCCTGGTATAATTTCCCCGAAAAGTTTACCGGTGACCCGTGAGTTAAATGGCCGCCCATGCTAAGATCTAATCCTAAAAATTTATCACCCGGCTGTAAAATTGCCAGCATTAAAGCTGCATTTGCCTGGGCACCGCTATGTGGCTGCACGTTAGCATATTCACAATTGAATATTTTTTTTGCCCTGTCAATGGCTATCTGTTCAATCTCATCAATAACCTCACAGCCTCCATAATATCTCCGGCCGGGATAACCTTCAGCATATTTATTTGTGAGGGCGGTTCCCATTGCCTGTAATACCTGGAATGAGGTAAAATTTTCAGAAGCAATTAATTCTATCCCATGCCTTTGCCTTTCTACTTCTTTGTTAATAAGATCAAAAATCTGTATATCTTTTTCCATTTAAAACATTTGCGGCAAACGTACAAAAAATGTACGATGTACGATGTTACATAATATCCCGTTTATCGCACATCAAACATAATTTACTATATTCACATACCCTATATTAAGGCTACTGTTTAAAAAATTCTCACATAAATGAAGGCTATAATTCCCGTAGCAGGTGCAGGCACTAAGTTGCGACCACACACGTATACCCAACCAAAAGCATTAATTCCATTAGCAGGTAAAACTATCCTGAGCATTAATGTTGATCAAATGCATGAGGCAGGTATTACTGATTTTGTATTTATTGTTGGATATCTTGGAGAAAAAATACAGGATTACATTACTGCAAAATACCCACATTTAAATTGTCATTTTGTGTATCAAAATGTGAGGAAGGGAACCGCTCATGCTATTGATCTTACTAAGCAGATAGTTGGAGATGATGAAGTATTTATAGTACTCGGGGATACTATTTGCGAATACGATATTGATGAAGTGCTTAATTCTCCTTATTCCATCTTAGGAGTAAAAAAAGTAGATGATCCCCGAAGTTTTGGAGTGGCTGAAATTAATGACGAGGGCTTTATAAGCAGGGTTGTAGAAAAACCTTCTATACCAAAATCAAATATGGCTTTAGTTGGTTTGTATAAAATAAAAGATACCAGTTGTCTTTTTAAATGTTTGGAGAATGTTATCACTAACAATATCAAAAGTAATAATGAATTTAATTTAACTGATGCACTGGAGTGTATGATACAGGGGGGCACTAAATTCAAGGTTTTTAAAGTACAGAACTGGTTTGATTGTGGTAAAAAAGAATCCCTGCTAAAATCTAATGCCACTCTTCTAAAAAAACTTGGAGGCAGCATTGCTGAAGCTAACTCATTTGAGAATACTATTTTTATCCCCCCTGTAAGTATTGGTGAAGGCTGTGATATTAAAAATTCGATTATTGGCCCGAACGTGGCTATGGGTGATAATACTATTGTAGTTTATTCCATTGTTACTGATTCTATAGTGGGTTCTTACTCTAAGTTATATGATGTTGTATTGGATGATTCTCTGATAGGCAGCGATACAGAAATAAGAGGTGAGAGAAGGTCACTTAATATTGGTGATAATACTGAAATAGATTTAGGTTCATAATAAAACAGCACCAAATTAGCAAATAACTTATGTTACCCACCCGTAGTTAATGATATTCAAGATTTATATTACTGACATTAAAAGCTCAACCACCTGTTACTAAATCTCTTGGATTAAAGCTTATTGATATATGGGTGTTTTCAACATCCTCAGAGAAATTATATCTATATATTTCCTGCTGGGGTTATCGCCATTTAACTTTATAAAAAGTTTCAGCATTACCTTAAAACACCCACTATAATAAAATGGTATATTTGCCCTTTTAAAAAAAATTTGTAATTCAATCTCAATCAATGTTTGCTAACAAAAGCACGCCTCTGCATAAACCATTTCTTTTCCCTTTTTTATTTGTATTCTTTTGTATATTTCTTTTTCAAACACCAGCCCGGGCACAAATACCCAATGAAATTCCTGGTAATATTGATCCGGAAATTTTAAAACAAGCCTCCCCTTCTGTTTTGCTGCAGTATTTGAAAGATAAAAATCAAAATGATAAAAATGCAGGCAAGGATGTGCATCAAAGCAGGTTATCATCTTTAAAAAGAGAGGGCAGAATGAAAGACAGTTTAAAGAAAGAGGATACTTTAAACCAGGGACATGAGGTAGAAGAAGTATACGGAAGCAGCCTTTTTAAAAATACATCAATATTAGAATTAGCTGAATTATCTACCCCGCCATTAGATTATCCTATCGGCGTTGGGGATCATATTGTAGTATCATTATGGGGCGGTGCAGATGTTGAAATTGACTATGTAGTTGCCCGGGATGGTTCTATTTTCCCCCAGGGATTAGGCAAAATAACTGTGCAAGGCTTAACTTTTGAAAACGCACGGGCAATAATAACTGACCGGTTCCGCAGGGTAACCCCTGCCAGTACAAATATTTCGGTAACAATGGGTCAACCCCGTACTATTGTGGTAAATGTTTCTGGCGAAGTTAGTGACCCGGGGCCCGTAGTAGTATCTGCTTTTACTAATGCACTTAATGTAATTGCACTTGCCGGCGGCCTTACAGAGTATGGAGACCTTCGTAATATTATCATTAAAAGAAATGGAAGAATTATAGATTCACTTGATGTATACAAATATCTTACTAAAGGAGATTTTGGCAGGCACTTATATATGGAGAATAATGATTTTGTAATAGTAAGTATTTATGATAAAAAGGTTCTGGCATCAGGGCAGTTTAAAAGGCCGATGTATTATCTGCTTAAAAAGGATGAAGGGTTCAGGGACTTGCTTACGTATACCGGTGGCCTTACCCCTGAAGCTTATGCTTCAGGAGGAATTATTTTAAGGAATGTAGATGAAAAGCAAACGATAAAAAATGTAAACTTCAATACAATCTTATCAAAAGATGCAAATAATTATGTCGATGAACCATTGGCTAACGGAGATATAGTAGTAATAAATCCTATCAATTCTGGTTTAAAAAACAAGGTTTATGTAAAGGGTGAAGTTACCTATCCAAATATATATGAATACAGAGAAGGTGATAGGGTTTTTGACATTATAAACAGGGCCGGTGGTATAAAGCCGAACGCATATTTGCAGCGGGCTTATATTTATAAAGGTGCAGGAGATACAACAAACTTCTCATCACAAAAAATTGACATTAACCTGTTAGACCTGAATAAGAATAATAATAGCAGGTTTAATGTTCTCATAGGCCCCAATGATGTAATTGAAGTATTTAATAAGAACCAGTTTACTGAAAGGCAGTTTGTAACTATTGAAGGAGAAGTGCGGTCGCCGGGCAAATTTCCAAAGTATGGGGGCCTAACGCTTAAAGACCTTATTTATCTCTCTGATGGCTTAAAGCCTTCCGCCGAATTTGGAAGAATAGAAATATCAAGTATAGTGGATATGGATTCTGCTCAACAGGGAGTTAAGCCAACGCAAACCGTTGTAAGGTCTTACAATATTTTACCTAACCTTTCATTAGACTCTGTGGCTGAAACAGTAATTATAAAACCATACGACCAGGTATTTGTTAGAAAAAATCCAAGTTTTGAGTTACAGCAAAATGTTATGATACAAGGCCTGGTTAGGTATGAAGGCACATATGCAAGATTAAGTAAAAACGAAACTATCTCAAATTATATAGAAAGAGCCGGAGGCTTAAAAGATAATGCGAATTTAGCTGGCGCAATACTTTACCGTGATAAGACTACAGGGTTGAGAGAGAACCCATATCTAAATAAGAATACAAAATATTTAAAAGATTCTACTGGTAAGATTATTGATAGTGTGGTATATAATCCGTCTGAACCAATAAGTATTGATTTATACAAGGCTCTAAAATATAAAGGCTCCAAGTACGATCTTGTATTACAGGAAGGTGATATTGTTTTTATCCCTGAAATAAATCCGGTAGTTAGTGTAAAAGGGGCAGTACAGTCGCCTCTTAAAGTCTATTTTGATAAAGAGCATACCAATCTTTCCTATTATATTAATAAAGCAGGAGGGTATGGAGTACGACCATGGAGAAAAAGAATTTATGTAACATACGCCAATGGAAAAAGCGATCGCACAAAAAACTTTGGTTTTTTGCATTTTTATCCAAAAGTAGAAGAGGGAAGTATTGTTGTAGTGCCAATTAAACCTGAGAACAAATCAGTAACAGATTTTGCTTCTCAGATTTTAGTTAGCGTTGTACCTATTTTGGCAGCGCTTATTTTTGCTAACATTATTAATAAATAATACGGTGAGCCAAAGTACCATTCTTACAGCCAAAGATTTTACACGTTTGGCCTTTATCAGGTTAAAAAAATACTGGTACCTCATTATCATAGTAACAGTACTTGGTGGATTGCTATTGGCCATACATGCAAAAAAATCACCTACAATATATACTTCCAAAGCTGTAATATTTTCTTTAACCAGTACAAACGATAACCCTTCAGCAACCTCGGCACTTAGCATGTTGCTGGGGGCAGAAGCCACCCAAAATTTTAGTGACGAAACTTCTATTAATGTTCTTGAACTAGCTCAAAGCCGTGCCATAACTGAGGCCGTTGCCTCTACACGGGTACCCTCTATGGGAAATAAAATTATTGCTGCTCTTTTAATTGATGATATTAATAATCACAGGGGTTTACTTCATAAAAAAATTATAGCTCCTAAAAAAATGGATGATCTGATAACATTTGCAGCCTTATTTATTAAGAATGGCTTAACTGCAAGCATTAATAAAAATAGCTCTTTCATCTTAAGTTTTTCGGGGCGAAGTGAAGCAATGGTAAAAGTTATAAGCTATGAATTGATTGATAAAATTTCACAGTTTTATATTAATTTAAAACGTGAAAAAGCAAAACGTGATCATGAATTTGCCGCTAATAAAGTTGATTCTTTACGGAGAGTTATGAGTTCCCGTGATTTCAGATTAATAGCAATGGATAAAAGAACTTTATTTACTAATACAGAAAAAATGGAATACAGTGTGCCTACCGAAAACCTGATACAGGATAAGCAATTGATCCGAAGTCAATATACCCAGGCAGTAATAAATGAACAAACCGCCACATATAAATTACAAAAAGATACTCCTTTATTAAAGGTATTGGATAAGCCAGACCCCCCCTATTATGAGCAAAGGAAATCAATGATCCTGTACACTTTTCTTGGCCTTTTAGCCGGATTTATGGGCATTAGCGGACTTATTATTAGCAGACTGCTTTTCCGCTACACACTACAGGAGGTTTCAAGAGGGTTATTTGGTACATCACCATCTGGAACAACAACTACTACAATAGCATAGCTATGATTTTCTAAACAACCACCTCCCCATTTCCCTGAAGGTTATTTTTTTACCGTATAGTAAAATGCCGGTGCGATATATTTTAGCTGCAAGCATAGTAGTTAAAATAAATCCGGCTATTAATGAAGCCATCGAAAGGGCAAGTTGCCAGATTGGAACCCCTCCCGTAGGTATGCGGGCCATCATTACAATTGAAGAAGAAAAAGGTATTATGCTTGCCCAAACGGAAATTGGAGCATCAGGCTTTGCTACAGCAGTAGTCATAATAATAAATGATAAAACGATAGGCATTGTAATTGGCAACATCAACGATTGTGCCTCCTGGGGATCTTCATTAACCACACTGCCTACTGCTGCAAATAATGAAGCATAAAACAAATAACCTGCAATAAAATAAAATAAAAAACATGGTATAATAAGCGCCCAGGGCGCCTGCAGCATAGTATTTTTTGCATTTAAAATACCTAAAGCCATAGTATTATTTGCTGCCGAACCCATTTGATTATTAACTGCCTGGGCTTGTTGTAAAGCATCTTGTGAAAAAACTAAAGAAGCAAGTGATGATAGTCCGACTATTAAAACAATCCAAATTAAAAGCTGGGTAAGGCCAACCGCTGCAATCCCTATTATTTTACCCATCATAAGCTGGAAAGGCCTTACAGAGCTTATGATAACTTCTGCAATCCTGTTCATTTTTTCTTCCATTACACCACGCATAACAGCGGCACCATAAATAAACAGCGTAATATAAATTAATATGCCACTCCCAAAACCAATACCATACGCCAGACCTGAATTAGATTGCGAAGTTTTGTTTCCCTTTTTTATAACGGGAGTAAAGTTGTATGCCCTTTCCTGATCAATATTATTAATAGAATCCAGTATTTTTTTATCAATATTATTTTCAAGAAAAGCCTTATTTCGGATAGTGGAATTTATCTGGTCTTTTATTTTTTCTTCTGCTGCCAATCCTAATTGTTTTTCAGAAAGCAGAACTATAGAATCACCTTTCGAGTCATAATTTTTCGGAATTATCAATATCCCGGAATAACCCTTTGCCTTAAAATTATCTGCATTTATATTATCAGGATACTCATATTGTATTATCTCATCACTGTGGAATGTATTTTTAAAAATACCATTATCATCTTTTACTGCTATCGTTTGTTTATCAATACTCTTTATAGAAAAATAAGTAGACGCCGCTATAAAGCCAATAAAAAATAAAGGAAGCAGAATAGTGGATAATATAAAAGTTTTATTTCTAACCCTTGTAAAATATTCTCTTTTAATAATGAGTAAAATCTTTTTCATATTAAGCCGTAATTGATCATGCGGTTATGTAATTATATTTAAAACCCTA
>JBDSAQ010000342.1:0-4952 GCA_039922095.1 Ginsengibacter sp.
TTCTTTAACATTTTTCATTAATTGATTAATATAAATAAGCGAATAAACAACGATAGTTAAAAAATTAAATCCAAAAATTTCGCTGTTATAATTGCCCAAAAACCTATTGGTTAATATTACATACTTCAGGAATAATAATAAATTAACTATCAAAAGAAGCTTTACTAAAAACTTATTTATTGGGTTAACCAGTATGAGATGAAAATACCATGAGATAATAACAATTGTTACCAGGAAGAATAAGTTATAAGTCCAGTTATTGTCTATGCTATTATTAGACAAAATACTGCTCAGTAATAACAACAGTGCAGCGAACCCATAATAAACAAAAAGAAAATTATACTTAAGTAGCCCTGTGCTGCGATACCTGTCAAAAAGCACCACGGTGTAAATTAAAAAACAAATAGGCTCCAAAAAGTTAGCAACGAAAGAATACACTATAATCATTAAGTTATGAAGTGGGTCTGGGTTTGGTTGGTTTTGCCGGAGTGGTAGGGCATGGGGTTGGGCACATCATAAAATTTTGCGGCATAAAGTCTCCGTTTTTATTCACCCCCGTTCCGGTTATCTCATATGTAGCGATACCCGTATTTTCATCGGTTTCAATTTTAATCTGCACGCAGATATATACTGCACCATTATTAAGTAAATCCCGAGCATCAGCTTCAGGTAAGTAACCATCTAAATAGGATTGTGTTGTTGCCATAGTTTGAGTTTTTAAATATGAAAAATAAAAATAAAAATAAAAAAAGAGAAGTCCAATAACATATTCTTTTCATCTGCTGTATATGTCATCTTAATTGGATCATCACTTTATAAAGAAAAAATACCTCAGCATTTTGAATTATAAGATCTCAAAATAAAAAATCCTTATCATAATCTTTCTCAAAAAGCGATCTATACAAACGTACGTTTACATCCTTCTTTTCGCAAGGTGAAAAACACCCTTTTTATCAAACATTTTTTTAGCTTAGTATTAAAAGATAATGCTTTTTACTTTTTACTCTTGCTAATGATAGTATGAATTTATAGCTTTAGTAAAATATACTGAAGTGTAATGCCACATAAAACAAATGTTGTTCTTATTGATGACCATGTTCTTTTGCGCAATGGACTTGCGAATCTTATTAAAAATTTTGGTAACTACAATGTGTTATTTGAAGCCAATAACGGGAAAGATTTTACAGAAAAGCTTCAACCTGAAACCCTGCCTGAAGCAGTTTTAATGGATATTAATATGCCGGAAATGGATGGCTATGAAACCTGCCTGTGGCTAAAAAATAATTACCCCGAAATAAAAGTACTGGCTTTATCAATGTATGATAATGAAAATGCTGTTATCAGAATGTTTAAGGCAGGGGCAAAAGGATATATATTAAAAGACTCTGATCCGGCAGAGCTGCGAACTGCTTTAGATGCCGTGGTAACAAAGGGATTTTATTATTCTGAAATGGTAACCGGCAAATTAATACATACCATAAATTCGATGGATGAGAAAGATAGCCAGTCAAAAAATATTATAAAATTAAATGAACGGGAGATAATGTTTATAAAATTGGTATGCAGCGAATTAACCTATAAAGAAATTGCTGATAAAATGTTTCTTAGTCCAAGAACAATTGATGGTTATCGTGATGATCTCTTTCAAAAGCTGAATGCTAAAACACGTGTTGGGCTTGTAATGTATGCTATTAAAAATGGAATTGTAACATTGTAATGTTGTGCATCTCCTGCACATTGTCTCGAAAATCCAGATTATTTTAAACCTTCACTTATCAGATCAGGTATATATTTTTGGAGGGAATTAGTAATTAACCCCAGGAGTCAGTATTTCATAACTGATTAGCAATTCAATAACAAACTCATCACTGAGGATAGCCTGCAAATAATTTATTGCCGCAGTGATTTCACACGGTGTTTACACCCTCATTGCAGGGATCTTTTCTTCACTATAAAACAGTTAAAGTACGATTGTGCACATTGAGCACTCTTTTCACCTTTACATCATTAATTAATCATTCATCTCAAAAACTAAAAAAAATGAAAAAGATTCAAATCGTATTAATTATGGGCATTATAGTTTCCATAATAACTGCAAACGCATCTGCACAACTTACAATGAACAACCTTAGTAAAAATGATGATAATGTTTTTACCGGGGATGCAAAAGGTAACGCCAGGGCATATAAAAGCACGGCTAAATTAAATAAAGCAAACTCCAGGGCTTTAACTGATTTTAAAAAAGCATTTAAAAATGAGCAGGATGCAAAATGGTTTAGTGAAGCTAAAGTGATGGTGGCAACATTTGCGAAAAATGGTATTCAAACAAAAGTGGTGTATGATAAGAAAGGCCACTTGCTGCACACAATTCATGTTTATGATGAAAGTAAAATGCCTGAAGACATAAGAGCTTTAGTAAAAAGAAGTATTTATTACGATTATAACATTACGCTTGTTCATCAGATTGATGAAGATCGCAAAACATTCTATATCATTGATTTAAGCGACGGCAAAAAATATAAACAAGTCAGTGTTTTTAATGAGGATATGAATACCCTTAAGGAGTTTGATCTGGAGAATTAAAATTGACGGTTAAATTTTGTGAAACAAAGAGGCTGCTTAACACACAGCCTCTTTGTTTTTGTGGTAATTAATAAATCAATATAACATTCAAAATATGGATGTAGCGGCAGTATGGTTATCTATAAGATATACTTATCAGCAAACTTACTTATCATCCTGTTACCACTTCCTTAACCTCCTCCGCATTACCAACCACTGTTCTTATTGCGGTGTCAATAATCAGGTTCATTACAGTGAAGCCAAATGCTGAAGTTCGGGAAGCGGCAAGGCCTGCTTTCTCAAGCGCCTTCATTTTAACCAGCTCTTTATCGCTGTTTATAAGCCATTCAAATTCGTTTATTTTTATCTGTTTATCGGCGAGCAAACCAGTCCACCTGATAAGATCGGCTTTGATATTTGCTAACATTTCCTTTGCATCCTGTATAGCTTCTTCTTTGTAATTACTTACTGTACTTTCCGCTAAGGAAACGATCTGCTGTTCAATTTCTTTAAATAACTCCTGAAAGTCTTGCATAAAAAGTTTTTAATTTTAAAATTGTTATTACCTCATTTTGTGAGCTTCTAATTCTGTGATACTCCCCAGTAAACGTTCAATCTTTTTATTGATATCTGCCGCAATGGAAGGAGATAATTTGTCATTGGTTTTCCAAAGCTCAAAAAGATCGTAAAGATTTCCTTTATCCTGTTGAACAGCTTCCCACATTTTTACGGTTACCTGGTTTCCCTTTCTTGCTTTTTCCATAGTAATTGCGTTATCTATATCCGCCTTTATTGCGTCAATTTCAGCAGCATGGGCGCTGTAACTGTCTGAGGTGTTTTTGAGCGTTTGCATTACTTTCATTTCAATAGTACTGTCACGCTGATATGCTTCTGCACTATAATGCAATCCAGGGCTGCAACCCCAAAACGTTACTGCCATTAAAAAACATAATGAGCAAATAAAATTTTTTATCATAGCTAACAATTTATTGCCTACTCTATATTACCGTTTTCGGCTTACCGGTGTATTTTATAAATGATATTTATGTGATATTTAAACTCAATGTAAACTATGATACATAGAGTGTGCATCTTAAATATGCACTTATTGTTTTGTACAGGGTGCGGAGATTGAATCACAAGATTAAAAAAAAAATGAAAAAAACAAACAGGTTCTAAAATTATTTTCTAAAATTCCTGTTCTATGATGGGGTATAGTTTATTGCCACGACCTTCAGGTCGTGGATGGTGGATGGTAAAGGATTGATATTGTCTTTAGCCAGGATTTTTTAATATGGTAGTTGAAATCTAATCTATTCTATTCTATGTAATTGTTTTGGCTAAAGCCGGTTACTACTATACTTCCTATCCACGACCTGAAGGTCGTGGCAACTGCAACTGTTGCATTCCGGTTCTTACAAATTATCATAGAGCCAAATTTTGCAAATGCTTTTATGGCCTTATAAAAATTTAATGATACTATGGTTAGGAGTAATTGTATTAAATGTTCATTGACCTCACCCTTAATCCCTCTCCAAAGGAGAGGGGCGGGGAAGTGAGCAGACTTAACGTATAAGAGTTACGATACCATATAGTTTCTTAAATCCATTTTTTAAGTCTATAGTATATGTATATACCCCTATAGGTTGCGGCATGCCTTTAAATGTGCCATCCCATTGCTTTGTATAGCCTTTATTAAAAAAAATCAACTGGCCATACCTGTTGTATACACTAACTTCTGCTAATGGAAATGCAGGTAATGCAGCAAGATTCCAGCGCTCATTTAAACCATCATTATTTGGGGTGAATGCATTTGGGATATAAATATCTTTGAAATACTTAACTAAAACTTTATCAACAGCTACTCCGCATCCGTCATTAGATACTGCATGTAAAGTATAGGTGGTATCAAACGGTGGCGACACCTGGGGAGTTAAAGAAGTGTCTGAAGATATATACAAATTGGGTGTCCAGAAGTAAGTGATATTTACCCCGGTAACCTGCCCTTCCAATATAGGAAACTGGTTACTTACAAGAGCTTTATCCGGTCCTGCATCTGCCGTCGGTTTTTTTAAAACACTTACCAATACTGAAGCTGAATCTTTACATACACCATCGCTTACTGTAAAAGTATATGAGGTTGTTGCCAAAGGCGCTGCAACAGGAGAGAGGCTTAAGGGATCTGATAATCCTGCAACAGGAGACCATATATATGACGTTGCATTGATGCCGCTGCCCTGCAATTTAGTAGTTGCCCCTTCACATATATTAACGTTACTGCCGGCATCAGCAGCAGGGTTAAGGTTAATAACAACTGAAGTTGAATCGTTATTGATACACCCTTCTGGTGAGGTAACTTTTACATAATACTTTCCACCATTACTTACCGA
>JBDSAQ010000343.1:0-8290 GCA_039922095.1 Ginsengibacter sp.
CATTGCCACCAGCACAACCAGCATTCATATGGTATCCTTATGATGCCTCTCCTGATTTTCCTCAAGTTGGCAGCGGAGGCCGTAATGCTATGGCAGGCCCGGTTTATTACACAGATATGTTTCCTAAATCTTCAAGGTATCCTGATTATTATAACAACCGGTTATTTATTTATGAATGGATACGCGGCTGGGTAAAGGTTGTTACCATGAAAAAAAATGGGGATTTTGATAAGATGGAACCGTTTATGGAGCACACTAAATTTGCAAACCCTATAGATATGGAGGTTGGCCCTGATGGAAAGTTATATGTACTTGAATATGGCACCGGGTGGTTCTTAAAAAATGCTGATGCCGGTTTATCAAGAATAGATTATAACGGGGGTAACCGTGTGCCTAAAATTATTGCTGTCAATGTCAATAAGCTTTCAGGAAATCTCCCTTTAAAAGTTACTGCAACTGTTGATGCAAAAGATCCTGAAAAAGATAAGCTCACTTACTTATGGAACTTTGGAAATGGAATGAAAAAACAAACGGAGGTCCCCAATGCTGAATATACATATACAGTTCCCGGTGAATATTCAATTACAGTGGAGGTAGCTGATAAAGAAAACTCTCCTGTTAAAAGCCAGGCTATAAATATTTATGCCGGCAATGAAGAACCTGTTGTTGATATTGATATAAGCGGCAATAAAACATTTTATTTTTCCGGTAAACCGGTGGCATATAATGTGGATGTGAAGCAGGATGGTAAGGTGGCTGTTATTGATACTTCTAATTTAATGATAATGGCAGATTATGTTGAAAGTGGCAACAGGGCTGCTGTACCATTAGGCCATTTGGCCGGTGCCGCTGCAATTAGCGGAAGAGTTATAATGGAAGCGAATGATTGTAAATCCTGCCATAAAGAAAATGATAAATCCATTGGCCCCTCTTTTAATGCGGTTTCAGTAAAATATAAAAATGATCCGAAAGCTCTGGGTTACCTGGCAGATAAAATCAAAAAGGGTGGAAGCGGGGTTTGGGGAGAAACAGCAATGTCAGCTCATCCTGATTTGCCCGACAATGACTTACAGCAAATAGTTCAATGGGTGTTATCATTAAATAGCGCTAATGAAAAGAAAAGATCATTGCCACCTTCAGGAAGCCTGAACTCTACGTTGGGCAAACCTTTAATAGATAGGGGAGTGTTGTACCTCACTGCTACTTATACAAATAAAGCAGGTGCAGGTATTAAACCTTTAACAGGAAGAAAAACAATAACATTAAAAAACAGCAAAATAGTTTTTAACCGGGTAAATCAATTAAAGGGCTTTACCAAAGATCTTATAAAAGGCACAGCATTTTTAATAGCTCCTAAAAGTGAAGGCTGGTTTAGTATTGACACAATTGATATTTCAGGAGTTACTGCGGCGGAACTTTCTATTGGTTACCAAAAAGATGTTGAATATGGTTATGATTTTGAAATAAGATTGGATAAAGCTGATGGTAAAATATTAGGAGTTGCATCACTACTTCCTTCAGTTGCTAAAGGAGATGCAAATTTTAAATCTGTTAAGTTTAAATGGGATGCGGTTACAGATAATAAAATGCACAACCTTTATATTATCAGTAAGCCAAAAGATGCAAATGAAAAAGCTGATATTGGATTGGCGTCATTACAATTACTTCTAAAGTAAGTGAGAGTATAATAATCTATTTAGTTTTTATAGGCCTTCTTCTGCTGTAAAAATAATTAACGAGCAGAACGGTTATCAAAATCATCAACCCAAAAAATTCCCTTGTTTCCTCTACCCAGGGTGTTTCAGCTTTCATAGTTTCAGCAATATTTTGAGCATTGTGTTGTTGTATCCAATCTAATACCCCATCTTTTGCAAAGAACTCATAACAGGCATATAAGCCATATACAACAATACCGATCCAATAAGCAGTGGGGTAGAATTTATTGTTTGCAGCCAGAGCACACAAAACCGCAGCGTATAGATAAATTGGCATCCATATATAAGGGTCAGGATCGTTATACTGAAGACCCGCAAAAATGATAAAGACTATACAAAAAAATATGTTGAAAATTTTCATAACTGCCTTACTTTTTACTCTTGAATTTCTTACTTAAATCATTTACTATTCCACTTAAATTTCTTTATGCCGAGTAATGAAAAGAAAACCGCATATAAAATGGTTACCAAAAAAGCTATAGAGGTGTGATTGTTCCATTTCCATGGTTCCATACTTACAGAAAGAATGTTTTTTACCGTGCCATAAGGCGACCACTGAACAATATCTTTTATACTGTTACCAAGCACACCCAGGTCTCCAAGCATGCCCACCATAATAAATAAAAAATAAACAAGTCTTGTAGTGGAATTTACAGTTTCTGCATTTTTTAATAAGCCTGCTATCAATTGCCCAAGGCCAAGATAAACCGCTCCGCCGATAATAGCCGCAACAAAAGCCAAAGCATAACCTACTGTTGAAATGGTAATGCCATCATAATAATAGCCAGCTAAAAAAACTATCGTTGTTAGAATCATTATCATTACAAGTTGCACAATAAGGCGGCTTACCATTATACACCATGCAGGCACTGGTGTTACACGCAATCGTTGAAATACGCCTTTATCCCTGTCACGTGCAATTGCATTAGAATATCCCATAAGTCCTATTGCGATAAGCCCTATAGTTATACAGGAAGAAAGAGCAAATGGCCCACCCATTTTATCTATAATTCCTTTCCATGAAATAAGAATGATCACCGGAACTAACAATACCAATATTGATGAACGCCTATTGCGCCATTGAGTGGTAAAATCTGCTCTTAAAAGTGCAGTTAAAGCTGCAGATACTGTTGGTACAACTGTTTCCATTAAATAGATTTATGCCCTTACCGTTCGCCCTGTAAGGCCAATGAATACATCTTCCAAAGTTATTTTTCCTTTTCTTGATACATTAATAACTTCAGGGTCATCCCTATGACGATCTATCAGATTTTGGGGTGTGTCAATAGTAATTACACTTCCGTGATCAATAATAGCTATCCGGTCACAAACCGCTTCTGCTTCTTCCATTGAATGTGTGGTTAGCAAAACAGCATGGCCTTTTTCCCTGATGCCTTCAATGCGCTCCCAAAGCTGCCGGCGGGATTGTGGATCTAAGCCAGAAGTTGGCTCATCAAGCAATACAAGTACCGGATCATGAATAGTGGATAGTACAAGCGAAACCCGTTGTTGCTGACCTCCGGAAAGCTGACCGAAGCGTTTAGTGGCTGATGCTTCCAGCTTTATATCCTGTAAAATATTATTTAACTTTTCGGGACTAAGTTTTACTCCATATATTCCGCCATATAACTTAATAATTTCTGTAATGTTAAGCTCAGGCTGAAAGCTGGTTGCCTGCAATTGCACTCCCATGCTGGCACGTGCATGAAGAGGTTGTTTTCTAATATCATATCCTGCCACAATTATTACTCCTGATTGAGGTTGTAATAATCCTTCAACAGCACTTAACGTACTCGTTTTACCAGCCCCATTAGGGCCAAGCAAACCAAATATTTCACCTGCCTTTACATCAAAGGAAACATTTTTTACAGCTTTAAAAGAACCATAAGATACAGAAAGACCTTCTACCTGCAGAATAGATGTAGCGGCGTAATTATTCATTCAACAGATTTAAGATTTAGTAGATGCGGTGGGCAAAAGTAAAATAATTTTCACTATAATATTTATTGACGCATCTTATCACATACATGAAACAATACCTGGAGCTAAAAATGTTTTAAGATTTTAAAACAATGTTTTGGAATATCCGGCGTTTATTAAGAGTGCTAAATGAAATTACATTATACGAATTTAATTCACTTACAAAAAAAGAAAAGGCAGAAGCCCTATGTGAATTTGCAGTTTTTCTTTTGGAGAGGCCGGATCCCGTATTTAGAATTGCTTTATACCAGGTGCATAATTTTTATGTTGAGGTTAAATACGACAAACTCAAAAATGCTATAGCAGAATTTCAGTTATTTACAACTACTAAATTGGTGGAGCCTTACTTGCATCAAATTGATATCTCTTCGCTTATTGCTTGTTGATTACTCTGATACTTATAATCGCAGATATAAGCTGCTGCTAAGATTACGAAGTTTATTTCATCTTGCATTTCCCCTATCATACAGCAAACACAATTATTTCCATTGTTCTAATAATACGCCAAATGCAGACAGGACTCAAAATTCTCTTTGCTTTGCTTTGAATGATTATTTTTGTACAAGTTAAAAATATTGTCACATGGGATTAGTATATGCTGAAATTCAGTTAACAAGTATTGAAGATTTAATCCTTGCCAAAAGACATATTATTGAAGAAGAAGAGATTAAGACGATTAGTTTGAACATGCTTGCGGATAGCGGAGCATATATGATGGCTATCAATGAAACCATACAAGCGCAACTTAATTTATCCTTAATAGAAAAAAGGAAAGCACAAATGGCCGATAGCACAGTTGTAGAATATAAAGTTGTGGGTCCAATACAGGTAAAATTTAAAAACAGAACTGCGGTCTGTAATGCTTTTGTTTTACCAGGCGATAGCGAGCCATTATTGGGAGCCATACCAATGGAAGAAATGGATGTATTAATACACCCACAAAGGCAGGAGTTAATTGTAAATCCTGAACATCCTAATTATGCACAATTAAAAATGAAGTAACTATTTACAACTTCAAAACGGTGCATTCATTTTAATAAATCCTGCCGTTCTTTTTTTATTCTTCTCGCCATAGCACCAAAATCTTCTTTTAATATCATAGCGGTAATGGTGTGTGCAATACGTGTAGCTCTTGTGGATTCAGTTTTTGCGCTATCTATCCAATTACTAAAATATTTCCGGTGTCCGGGGGTTAATGTTTTAAAAAAAGAAAGCGCTTCGGGCTCATCATCCAAACACCGCATTAGATCTGCGTTTAAAGTGACTGGCTTGTCATCAGCAGTCATTTTTACACTTAATAAAGCTCCCTTTCTTTTCCTTATTGCTTTTCTGATATCTGCTTTTAACGCCATAATAAAATTCCCATCTCCCATTGGCAAAAGAGCTTTCTCTTTAAAATAATAATTATCCAGATAGCCTTTTACTCTAAATGATTTTCTATTACCTGGCTTAATTTGTTGTGCTACTTCAGCGGGTATTTCAATATAAGACCAGCCTGTCTTTTCACCCTGGGCATCAAATCTTAATATTGTCGCTGAAAATTCAATCATAAACATGGGGACAAAAATAAAGATCATTGAAGTAATTTTATAATATGGATCAAACTAAACTGTCAGTTAATATTAATAAAATAGCAGCATTGCGAAACACGAGAGGTGGCAATAACCCTGATTTAATAAAGGTTGCAAAAGATATTGAGCGATTTGGCGCCGATGGCATTACAGTACATCCAAGGCCGGATGAAAGACATATTCGTTATGCGGATGTATATGACCTTAAAAAAATAGTTACTACAGAATTTAATATCGAGGGCAATCCTAAAGAAAAAAAGTTTGTAGAATTAGTATTAGCCAACAAGCCAACGCAGGTAACTCTTGTGCCGGATGCTAAAGGGCAAATAACTTCTGATCATGGCTGGGATACAATAAAAAACAAAGATTATCTGAAAGAAATAATCAGTGTATTTAAGAATGAAGGCATTCGTGTATCCATTTTTGTTGACCCGGATATTGCTATGGTTCGCGGCGCTAAAGAAACTGGTACAGACAGGATTGAATTGTACACAGAAGGTTATTCAAGAAAATATGAGGTTGTAAATGGTCAACTGTCAACAGTCAACAGTCAACAGTCAATTGAAAATCAAAAATCAGCAATTTCTCCGTATATATCTGCCGCTAAGGTAGCAATGGAGTTAGGCCTTGGAATTAATGCCGGCCATGATCTTAGTTTACAAAATTTAAAATATTTTGCACAAAACATTCCAGGTTTACTTGAAGTTTCTATCGGGCATGCTTTAATCTGTGATGCCATTTACCTGGGATTAGAAAATGCGGTGCAATTATATAAAAGACAATTGAAGAATGAAGAATGAGAGAAATAATAAACTTTACTGAAGCCCGTCACTAATCCAGATGTGATTTCCTGGCAGATATGTTACCTTAAAACTATTTCTAATTTTTTATCCAATACATCGCCGCGAAGATTTTTGCCAATAATCCTGCCCTGCGGATCTATTAATAAATTTTGAGGTATTCCTTTAACCTGGAACTGCGCTGCTACAACATTTCCCCAACCTTTTAAATCGCTAACGTGGCTCCATGTGAGGTTATCCATTTGAATAGCATTCATCCATGCCGGTTTTGCCTGGTCGAGTGAAATTCCCAATACGGTAAAATTTTTATTTTTATATTTATTATAAGCAGCCACCACATTCGGGTTTTCCATTCTGCATGGCCTGCACCAACTTGCCCAAAAATCTATTAAAACATATTTTCCCCGGAATGACGAAATACTGAGAGGTTTTCCGGCGGTATCCTGCTGTGAAAATTCACTGATAACAGAACCCATAGGATTGATTTTTGATTCCTGTATCTGCTGATTAGCATAGGTGCCCAGAGAAGATAATTTTATTTGCTGTGGTAACAGGTTATATAACTCTGCCGCCTTTGCTCCATCTTCAGAAGCCTGGTACAGGCGGATAATGGCAAGAGGTGAAACGTAAGAAGAAGGATATTTCTTTACAAAATCTTCGCTCACCTTTTTTACCATGCTTATTGCCAAAGAATCATATTCTGCATCAGGATTAAATATTTTTGCATATGGTTTTAAAGCCTCTGTGTACTCAGAAAATTGTGCATGTGACGGTGAGCCGGTAACTGTTATTTTATCTAATAGATTTTTATCACCTGAAATTTTAATATTACTATTATCAATAAACAATGGAATAAGAGGTTGGGCATTTGCAAAAATCAGCCCTTTAAAGGAAGGCTGATCCATTTTTCCTTTAATTACAAATTTGCCTCCTTGTATGGTTGCCTGCTTTTCAGGCTGCCCGGTTTGTTCATTTAAAAAAGATACAGGTGTGCCATCATTAAAACCGGTTACTATACCGTTAATTATAAAACCCCCGGCAGGTTGCTGTTCAGTAATAGTTGTTTCTGATTTTTTAATTTTAGCAGCAGATTTTTTTTGAGCAGGCAGAAAGAATGGCAATATTAAAAAAAGTATACAGGTTAACTTCATTGATTTATTTTGATCTGCAATTTACCCGGTTTTTATCAGAAAATCTGCTTAAGTTCTATCATTCTGCTATTTTAGAATTTCATTAAGAAATTTTTCTGTAGCGCAGTTTATATCATCACTATTTTGTAATGCCTTGATGTATGCGCTGCCAATAATCGCACCATTTGTATATTCACAGGCACTTTTAAAGGTTTCTTTATCCCTGATGCCAAAGCCAACAAGTATAGGATTCCGCAATTTCATTTGCTGAAGTCTTTTAAAATAATTTTGTTGCTGCACCATGTCAGTATCTTTTCCGGTTGTTGATGAAGATGACACTGCATAAATAAAACCTTCACTTAGTTCATCAATTTTTTTTATTCTTTCTGCTGATGTTTCCGGTGTGATAAGAAAAATAAAATCCAGCTCATTGCGTTTGAATATTTCTTTGTATTCTGTTTCAAATTCATATAAAGGCAAGTCTGGTAGAATTATGCCATCTACGCCAACAGCTTTTGCATCCGTACAAAATTTTTCAAATCCATATTGCATTACGGGGTTTAGGTAACCCATAAGGATCAGTGGTAAATTGAAGCTGCCCCTATCCCCTGAAGGGGAAACTTGAAGTCTTAAGTTTTTTAGTTGATCAAAAAGTTTATGAATTGTCATTCCATTTTTTAAAGCAGTCATACTGCTTTGCTGAATAACAGGCCCGTCTGCAAGTGGATCACTGTAGGGAATGCCAATTTCCACCATATCGGCGCCGTACTGTTGTAATGCAAGCAAGACTTCTGTTGTGCTGTCAAACTTTGGGAAGCCGGCCGTACAGTATATGCTTAAGATATTTTTTTTCTTAGCAGAAAATAGTGCTTCGATCCTGTTCATTGATTGACATTAATGTTTTTTCTATTTTATTTGATGAATTTCATGTAAGTCGCCAGATCTTTATCTCCTCTTCCACTCAGGTTTACCACTACAATATCATCTTTTTTAAAATTGATCTTTGATAATGCAAACAATGCATGAGCCGGCTCCAGCGCAGGAATTATGCCCTCAAGCTTTGCTAACTCAAAGGCTGCCTCAACCGCTTCATT
>JBDSAQ010000344.1:0-3091 GCA_039922095.1 Ginsengibacter sp.
TCTTTTTATAATGAAGTTTCTCCTTCCGCTTTAAATATCCAATATCAAAATAAAGCAAATGATTTTAACGACTTTAACTATGAAAGATTACTTCCAAAAAAATATTCAAAAAACGGACAGGGCCTCGCTGTAGCTGATGTTAACGGTGATGGGCTGGAAGATTTTTTTGTTGGTGGTGCATTTCAGCAAACCGGTCAAATTTATATTCAAAATAAAAACGGCACATTTACCGCATATCCATTAAGCCAATATAATGATGGCTGCGAAGATGCCGGAGCTATTTTTTTTGATGCTGATAACGATGGCGATGTTGACCTGTATGTAGTAAGCGGTGGTAACGAATTTACTGCCGCCAATAAAAAATACCAGGACAGATTATATAAAAATGATGGTAAAGGAAATTTTACATTAGACGCTGCTGCATTACCGGTAATGATTTCAAGCGGCTCATGTGTGATAGCTGCAGACTATGACCAGGATGGAGACCTGGATCTATTTACAGGTGGCAGAATTGTGCCAGGCTTTTACCCCCAAACACCAAAGAGTTATCTTTTGCGAAATGATAACGGAAAATTTACTGATGTTACAGACACTGTTGCTCCTGCTTTGCGAAAAATCGGAATGGTTACAAGCGCTCTTTGGAGCGACATTAATAATGATTCAAAACCAGATTTAATTTTGGCCGGCGAATGGATGCCGGTAACGGTTTTAAAAAATTCAGGTAAAGGGTTCAGCAATATAACTTCTTCTGATGGATTGAAAGATACCGAAGGCTGGTGGCAGGGCTTAACTGCCGGTGATTTTGATAATGACGGAGACATAGATTTTATCGCCGGTAACTGGGGATTAAACAGTCCTTATAATGTTTCCATCTCTGGGCCAATGCGTATTTGTTATAAAGATTTTGATCATAACGGAAGCATAGACCCCATATTGTGCAGCTATGAAGATGGAGTTAATTATCCTATACCTTCCTGGGATTATTTAGTTGACCAGCTTCCCTCCCTGCGAAAAAAAATCCCTACCTATGCCAGCTATGCCTCGCTTTCTATGGATAAACTTTTATCAATGCTTGATACAACCGGAATGCAAACGCTAACCTGTAAAACTTTGCAATCAGTTTATATAGAGAACCTGGGCAATGGAAAATTCATTACTAAAAATTTACCGGTGCAGGCACAATTTGCTCCTTTGTTTGGAATGATTGCAACGGATATAGATCATGATGGCAAACTCGATTTACTTGGCGCAGGAAATTTTTACAGCACTGATGTAATCATAGGAAAATACGATGCAGGCAAAGGATTAACCCTATTGGGCGATGGCATGGGAGATTTTAAATATGTTGCATTAACTGAGTCAGGCTTTATACCAGATAAAGATGCAAAAGCCATGAGCAGGATTGAATCAAATAAAAATGGTTCATTAATTATAATAACACAAAACAGTGATTCTTTAAAAATATTTAAAGACAATACTGTTGCAGGGTTCAAAAGAATTTATCCAACCCAGAATGAAACCTATGCTGTTTTAAACTTAAAAAATGGAAGCAAAAGAAAACTGGAGTTAAGCTATGGTAGTGGCTATTTATCCCAGTCTTCGAGATCATTAATTATTACACCCGAAATACAAAGTATAGAATTATACAATTATAGAGGAATTAAAACACGGTCTTTTTAATTCTATTACTGCTGGTTGATAGTTTGGTTTTAACGAAAGTTTGCAAAAAATGAATACTTTAAAAAAGTATATAAAAGTTTACCAGGTGGTTATACTGGTGCTTATTACTATAGTTTATTTAGGAACGGTGATGTGCAATTCATTTAAGGCAGAAAAGAAGCAAGCCATTGTACATCCTAATGGTAAATTATTTGCAGGCTCTGCCACGTGTAAAAATTGTCATAGAGATATTTTTGAATCTCATCAGTATACGGCTCATTTTTTAACTTCAGTTATTGCAGATGTTACAACAATAAAGGGAAACTTTAGCGAAGGCAAAAATGTTTTCAGGTTAAATGACCGTTTAACAATACGCATGGAAAGAACGCCGGACAGCCTGTTCCAGGTAGGTTTTGTTGATGGCAAAGAAGCAATGCGGCAACCTTTTAATATTGTTATTGGCTCAGGAAGAAAAGGGCAAACATATTTGTATTGGTACCATAATAATCTCTTTCAACTTCCGGTTTCATATTATACGCCTTTAAATAGTTGGTGCAATAGCCCGGGTTATTCCACAACACAAATTTTATTTAATCGGAATATTCCCGGCCGTTGCCTTGAATGTCATGGCACTTATTTTAAGAACACCATTGCAAGTGATGGTATTGAAGAGTATGATAAAAGCAAGATAATTTATGGTGTTGATTGTGAAAGATGCCATGGGCCTGCAGCAGATCACGTTGCATGGCAATTAAATAATCCTCAGGAAAAAAAAGCTAAGTATATTATTAATCCGGCATCGTTGAGCCGTCAGTTAAAATTAGATAACTGTGCACTTTGTCATTCAGGATTGCGTAAAAATAGCAAGCCCTCATTTGCTTTTGTTGTGGGAGATAAACTGGATGATTTTTCTGCGCCCGATTATAATGTAAACAACACTGCAAAACTTGATGTACATGGCAACCAGTATGGGTTACTTACTGCAAGTAAATGTTTTAAGATGAGTAAAATGGATTGCTCATCCTGCCATAATGTGCATGTAAAAGAAACCAATAATGCACAGGTGTTTTCTCAGCGTTGTATGAGCTGCCATAATTCAGCTAATCATAATTTTTGTACTCAGCCTTTAACGAAAGGGCTTGTGCTTCAAAACAATTGTATTGATTGCCACATGCCTGCTCTTCCATCAAACAAAATATTTTTAGCTGTAGAAGATAAATCAAAATCAACATCTGACCTGGTACGAACACATTTAATTGCTATCTATAAAGAGCAAACAAAAAATTATTTAAACAAAATAAACAAAGATAAATCCCTGGCAAAAGAATAATGAGCGTAACCGGTTTTTCTTAAACGAATTTGATCTTCCCAATTATTTTAATATTCTTAATAAAATAAAAATGACTTATAAGAAATGTGTATGTTTTGTTAC
>JBDSAQ010000345.1:0-2818 GCA_039922095.1 Ginsengibacter sp.
AAACGACGAATCAACCTCTGGCGTACAGAGGCAATCAGACGTTGGTTACTTATTTATAAATATTTTTATAAATGCTTATTGGAAATTTATTGCCCAAAATTAAAAATGACTTTTTGAGGGTTGACTACTTAATTCCGGCAAAAAATAATTGATAATAAATCGGTAAGGATAGGGTAAAAAATTAAACAATAATTTCCATTGGCGATGGAAATTTTTCCGGTTGATATTTTTGTAATAATGCCTGTGTTTTTAAAAGGGCATTTACTGAAGGCTCATACAATATACGTTTCGGAGTATGGCCGGGAAGTTCTTCTTCATCCCACAAACCCGATTTATGCCATATGTGTAAATTATCCCAGTCCGGACGATCAATAATTGGGTACAGGCAAACGCCCCAAAGTGGAATTTCATTTAGCAAAGTGGCTACACATTCATCCCCTATCATTTTTATCCATAAGGGCCGGTCAATGCCGGGGTGGCTGGTTTCTGATAATACAATCGGCCTTTCATAACGCTGATACAATTCTAAAAATAAATTGCTGAGAGTTCTCCATCCAGGGTTATCCTTCTCCTGCCAGTCAAGTATTCGCCATGTACCAACTTCAGTTTGATTATCGTAATAAAAATTGCATCCTAACATATCAAGATATTCCGGTCGGCCTCCCAGTTCAGGGCATATTCTTCCTGTTAGTATGTCAAATATCTGAAACTGATAATCATGTATTCTTTTTGCCTCGGCAACCTGTTCATCATTTGCATGGGGTACTGCAACTCTTGATATCAAAGGTTCTGTTGTAAGTATTCTTACATCCGGGTCAACTTCCTTCATTGCGGCAATACCTTCTATATAAGCTTTCATCAATCTATACTTTACTTCCCACCCCTGTCCTACACAAAATGGTGAAGTTCCGCGTACATCGCCTCCAAGCCATGAGAGAAAACTAACTTCATTTATAGGCGTAACAATTAACTCATTAGTTTTATTTTTAGAGCGATAAAATTGTACAAAGGCTTTGCATAATGCCGCAAAGCGTCTGGGGAAATAAGGATGTAATGGTGTAAGGTCATCCGGAAAACCAAAATGGCAAATATCCCACAACTGTTGGATGCCGTTGCTTTCGGCACAATCCATCATATATGATACTGTGCTAAAATCATATTCATAAGGTCTTGTTTCAACCTGGCTCCAGCGAATTCCTTCACGAACTGTCTTAATATTGAACTGCTTAAGCCCGCAGTAATCTTCATTAAGCAATTTAAGATGCCCGGTAAGTGATAATAAATCTACCCTGTCGCCAAAGGCATTTAATTTATCTGTACACTCATAACCTGCCATCCAAAAAGAATGAAAAGGGTTTGTTTTCATTAAGAGCACGGTTTAATAAGCAACAAAAATATTAAAACCTTTCTAAACGATTATGGTACATATAGTTTTTTTTGGTACTGTAAAAAATCACGCTGGCATAAGCAACCTTTCATATACGCTACTACTGCATGGCAGCATGCTATAATATAACTTTGTTGCAATGAATACCTTGCAGGCATACAAAAATTTTATATACAGTCGTAATGTAACTGAAGGGCTACGGGTAACTGCGGGTGTGGCACTTCCTGCGGTTGTAATGAGCTATTTTGGTTTAATGGCTACGGGTGTAGTAATGTCCATTGGTGCTATGTGCGTGGCTGCTACTGATAATCCCGGGCCTGTTCATCACCGCACTAATGCAATGGCGGTATGTAATGCGCTTATTTTTTTTACTGCAATCATAGTAGCGCTGAGTTTTCATTCTTCACTTATACTTGGGATGATACTTTTTATACTGTGTTTTTTATTTTCCATGCTTGGGGTTTATGGTACAAGAGAAAGTTCAATTGGGCTGGCAGCTTTGTTAGTAATGGTACTCAACCTTCAGCATCCCAAACAGGGAGGGGATATTATTATTAATGCACTTTATATTTTGGCAGGGGGTGTTTGGTATATGTGTTTCAGTTTAATGCTACACAGGCTGCGGCCATATAAAGTAATACAACAATCACTCGGAGATTATATTCAAAGTACTGCAGATTACCTGCGGGGAAGATCTGTTTTTTATACCAAAGCTGTAAACTATGATGATGCTTATCACGAATTACTTCTTAAACAAACCAATGTTCAGGAAATACAAAATACAATGAGTGAACTGTTATTTAAAACAAGAAGCATTGTAAATGAAACAACTCCTAAAGGAAGAATATTGGTGATGATATATCTCGAGACTGCGGACATATTTGAACATTCAATGACCTCTTATCAATACAAATTACTTCATGAACATTTTGACGATACAGATATTCTTGAAAAATGCAAAGCTATACTCCTGCAGTTTTGTGATGAGTTAGATGAAATAGGCATTGGCGTAAAAAGTGGTACACCATCCAGGCCAAGTAATAATATAGCAGCCGATATAAAAAGATTAAGAACATATTTTAATGATCTGCGGTTGAATTATATGAATGCGGAAAATCTTGAAAGTTTTGTAAGCATGGGCCGGATTATTGATGCTATGCAGGATCTTTCAGAAAGAATACACATTTTACATTTTTATACGAGCGATAATGTCAGGCTCAAAAAGAGATCAGCTAAACCAGCGGCGTATGATAAATTTATTGATCATAAAGAAATTGATCCACATCTCTTTTTTGATAACCTGAATTTTAAATCAAATATTTTCAGGCACTCTCTCCGGGTTTCAGTAGCGGTGATGTTGGGTTATATAGTTTCGCTGCTGCTTAACACCGGCCACAGCTACTGGATATTGTTAACTATTGTTGTTATTTT
>JBDSAQ010000346.1:0-3958 GCA_039922095.1 Ginsengibacter sp.
TGTTGCGGATATATAACCGATAGGTGCATCAAACCAAACATATAGAACCTTTCCGGCCCCTTCCCGGCCTCCCCCGTTAGAGGAGGAGTAAAGCACCTCGTCTGGCAATGGGACTTTTATCCCCCAGTTACTATCTCTCGTCATCGCTCTTGGCTGTAAACCATTATCCAGCCAGCTTTTGCACTGGCCGTACACATTATTCTTCCACTCTTTATGTTCCTCTAATATCCATTGTTTTAAAAAAGGTTCATAATCCTGTAATGGAAAATACCAGTGTGTTGTTTTCTTTTTTACAGGCACAGCATCACTTAAAGCGCTTTTGGGATTTATTAGTTGATCGGGGCTTAATGAAGAGCCACATCTTTCACACTGATCACCATAAGCGCCAGGATTAGCACATACCGGGCAGGTGCCAATTATATACCTGTCTGCCAGGAACGTCTTTTTTTCTTCATCATAATATTGCTCTGTTTCCTTCTCTTCAAATAGGCCCTTATTATAAAGCTCAGTGAAAAAAGCAGAAGCAGTTTCGTGATGAATTTTATTAGATGTCCTGGAATAAATATCAAATGAGATTCCTATCTCCTCAAAACTGTTTTTAATTATTGTATGGTATTTATCAACCACTTCCTGCGGGGTAATGCCTTCTTTCATTGCACGGATAGTTATAGGCACTCCATGCTCATCACTTCCGCAAACAAATTTTACATCCATTTTTCTTGCCCTCAGAAAGCGGGCATAAATATCAGCAGGTAAATAACATCCTGCAAGATGCCCGATGTGCAAAGGCCCGTTCGCATAGGGTAATGCTGCCGTCAATAAATATCGGTTGAATTCTTTCATATGCCTCTACCCCTCAGGAATGTTTTAATCTGCAATTTTGTTGAAGGGATAAGGGCAAAAATACTTTAATCAATTTCAACACCCAAAATATCAAGTCTTTATATCTTTTAAAATGAAAGAGCAACATTCTATTATTCAACTAAAATTGTAAGTACTTAAATTCAACAGGAATTTTTATATAGATTAAGTTCGATAATTAAATATGTTTGCAAACGCAGAAAATCTAACCTTTTATAACCTGGGATACGATTTGCTGATTAATTAAAAATCATAAAGTTGAAACCAATTTTGCTAATGCAACAAACCATGCGTTGGTTCGGTCCTGGTGACCTTGTGAGTTTATCTGATATTAAACAGGCCGGGTGCAGTGGTGTGGTAACAGCTTTGCATCATATCCCCAATGGACAAGTTTGGAGTGTAGCAGAAATTCAAAAGCGAAAAACAGAAGTTGAAGCTGCAGGTCTGCAATGGGCTGTGGTAGAGAGTTTGCCTGTACATGAATCCATTAAAACCCAGGCAGAAAATTTTAATCATCTAATCGAAAATTATAAGCTCTCTCTTAAAAATTTAGCAGCCTGTAATATTAACGTAGTTACTTACAACTTTATGCCGGTGTTGGATTGGACAAGAACCGATTTGAGTTTTACAGTAGCAGATGGCAGTAAAGCTTTACGGTTTGAGAAGGCAGCTTTTACAGCATTTGATGTTTTTTTATTGGATAGAAAAAATGCGAAAGAGGATTATAGTGCACATGAATTGCAAAGGGCAGAGCAGCGCTTTACAATAATGAGCAGCGATGAAAAATTGCAACTGCAAAAAAATATTATTGCCGGTTTGCCCGGTAGCGAAGAAAGTTTTACGTTGCAGCAATTTCAAATGGCGCTGGATGCATACGCAGAGATTGATAGCACAAAGCTCCGCCAAAATTTGATTTATTTTTTACAGCAAATAATGCCGACAGCAGACGAGACAGGAGTAAAGATGGTTGTTCATCCGGATGATCCGCCATATTCAATCTTAGGTTTACCAAGGGTAGTAAGTACAGCTGCAGATTTAGAACAATTGTTTGAAGCTGTGCCATCATTGAATAACGGGGTTTGTTTTTGTACTGGCTCTTTTGGGGTAAGGGCAGATAATGATTTACCGGCTATGATAAATCAATTTAGGGAAAGAATTAATTTTATTCATCTGCGCAGCACTAAACGTAATTCATTCGGAGATTTTTTTGAAGACAATCACCTGGAAGGTGATGTAGATATGTATGCTGTGGTAAAAGAAATTTTACAAATGATGCAACAAAGGGATATTTCAATTGCTATGCGGCCGGATCATGGACATCAAATGCTGGATGATTTAAAAAAGAAAACGAATCCGGGCTATTCAGGTATCGGACGTTTACGGGGATTGGCCGAATTACGTGGTTTGGAAATGGGTATTGCAAGATCTGTTTTTGAATGATCACCTCATGTTTAGAATAAATATTCAGGGTATATGAAAAAGTTTTTAAGCAAGAATTTCTTATTAGAAACAGATGCAGCAAAAAAGCTGTATCACTCTTATGCGAAGGAAATGCCTATTATAGATTATCATTGTCATTTGCCTGCTGACCAGATAGCCGATGATATTAATTTTGATAATCTTACTCAAATATGGTTGAATGGAGATCATTACAAATGGAGGGTAATGCGTACTAATGGTGTTGATGAATCTTATTGTACAGGCCACAAAAGCGATTATCAAAAATTTGAAAAGTGGGCCGAAACAGTACCTTACACTTTACGTAATCCTTTATATCACTGGACTCACCTGGAGTTACAGAGGTACTTTGAGATAGATGATATTTTAAATAAGAACAGCGCTAAAAAAATTTACGATAACTGTTCAAAAAAATTACAGACAAAAGAATATTCTATCCGGAATTTATTACGCAGGATGAATGTAAAAGTTGTATGTACAACAGACGACCCGATTGATAGCCTTGAACATCATAAAAAGATAAAAGATGATGGATTTGAGATAAAGGTTCTTCCTGCTTTCAGGCCTGATAAGGCAATGAATGTAGCTGAACCGCATATATTCAATCAGTATGTGTCTAAACTGGAAGTTGCCTGCAGCAAGCACATCGGAAATTTTGATGATTTTCTTGAGGCTTTAAAAATGCGTCATGATTTTTTTGCAGGCATGGGATGTGTAGTATCAGATCATGGATTGGAGCAGGTGTATGCAGAAGAGTATACTGATGATGAGGTGAATAACATTTTTAATACAATACGCTATGGAATTTATTTACCACATGCAGATAATCTCAAATTTAAATCTGCAATGCTCCACATATTTGCAGTTTGGGATCATGAAAAAGGATGGGTACAGCAGTATCATCTTGGCGCTTTAAGAAATAATAATGAAAGATTGCTAACAAAGCTCGGGGCTGATACAGGCTGGGATTCTATTGGGGATTTTGAACAGAGCAAAGCCTTAAGTAAATTTCTTGGAAGATTAGATAAGGACAAACAATTAGCTAAAACCATCTTATATAATTTAAACCCGGCAGATAATGAAATAATGGCAACTATGGCCGGCAATTTTAATGATGGTTCTGTTGAAGGAAAAATACAGTTTGGTTCTGCCTGGTGGTTTTTAGATCAGAAAGATGGAATAACAAAACAGCTAAATACCTTATCCAATATGGGTTTGCTAAGTAAGTTTGTAGGAATGATTACAGATTCCAGGAGCTTTCTTTCCTTTCCCCGTCATGAATATTTCAGAAGAATTTTATGTAATTTATTTGGTGAAGAAATTGAGAAAGGCGAATTGCCAAACGATATAGAATTAACAGGCAAAATAATAAAGGATATTTGCTATTACAATGCAAAAAAGTATTTTAACTGGTAAATCATAAACAAGTATATCACACCAATCACTCGCTCTCCCTCTCCCCCGGAGAGGGGTTGGGGTGAGGTAAAACAACAAACATGCAAAAAATAGTAACCCTCGGAGAAATAATGTTGCGTTTATCAACACCGGATTTCAAACGATTTGTACAGGCAGACAGCTTTGATGTAACCTATGGCGGCGGCGAAGCCAACGTGGCCGCCGCTTTGTGCAATTATGGTTT
>JBDSAQ010000347.1:0-19383 GCA_039922095.1 Ginsengibacter sp.
GAATATGCAACTTTTAAAACCCTTTTTGTATCTTTGAAATTCGTTCAAAATGTATTAATGAAAATAATTTATACAACTATTTGCGGGCTTACCTGTTTTTTTTCCGCCACTACTGCCCAAACCAATGTTAAGCCTGCACCAGTAGTTATTAATACTCAAATTCCTACTGAACAAAATATTGAAGGAAAAAAAGAGATTGCTTCTATACCTAAAACTTCTGCCTCAAACGATGTTATTACTTTAAAGGAGACTGAATTTGATTTTGGAAAAATTCCACATGGTAAACCTGTAACTCATGTCTTTTTATTTACTAATACCGGTAATACCCAGGTTTCCTTACAGAATGTTCAGGCAAGTTGCGGCTGTACAACTCCGGAATGGTCCAAGGATGCAGTTGCTCCTGGTGAGACTTCTAAAATTACAGTTGGTTATAATGCCGCAAGCATGGGTATATTTACAAAAACCATCACTATTACTTATAATGATAACCAAAGCAAACAATTAATTATAAAAGGAGAAGTTTGGCAAACGCCTTCGGCTTCGGCTCCCGAAAACCCTGCATTAGAAACTTTAAAAAATCAACAATAAAAATTAAAATTAAAACCTGGTACAATGAAAAAAATATTGATAGCACTTTTAGCTTTTACCTCTGCAACATCGGTAATTGGACAAAAAAAGATAGCAGATGTTGCTACTCTTAATACTGAAACATATGACTTTGGTAAGGTAAAACAGAACAATCCACCAACTGCTACATTTGTTATAACCAACATTAGCTCGGAACCTTTAATAATTGAAACCGCCACCCCAACCTGTGGTTGTACTATTTCGGATTATACAAAGTCACCCATTGCCCCAGGCAAAACAGGTGTAATAAAAGCAACGTACAATGCAGCTAATTTGGGGGCTATACACAAAACACTTACGGTAAAGTTTGCTGGTATTGATGAATTGAAATCAATTAATCTTGCTGGTGAAGTTTTAGAACCTGTAGCATATGATAACTGGATAGTAACTAATAAAACAACTATTAAGGTTAAAGATGATGGCGAAAAAGTAAAAACAGAAACTAGAAACGAGACCGGAACTGTTAAAGAAGTTAAGAAAACTACTAAGCAAAAGACAGTTGTAAAATCTTAATCTGCTAATTTACAAATACCCCAAATCCGCAGTAATTTATTCCGATAAATGGGCATCTGCGGTTGATTAAGAGATTATGTTCTATTTATAGATAACGATTGCAAACCAACGATTTCCTACTTCTTATCTTTTGGATTTCCTTGGATTGAATGGTGTCAGCTAATACATAAGCCCTTCTATAGCCCGACACATCTGCAAAGTACAGGACTATTTATTTTACTATAGAAATTTATCACTAAGTTATATCCGTTTCTGTTTTAACTGGAAATGAGAGCTCCCCCCTTATGCATACTTATCTCTAAACGTGTACATTTAAGAAATGAAAAAAGCCCTTTACTTCATGTCAGGATTTTATGTAATGGCAGGTATAAATCATTTTTTACATCCTGAAATATATGAGAAGATTATGCCATCATGGCTTAGCTGGCATAAGGCACTAATCATCTTCACAGGTATTTTGGAAATTTTATTTGGTTTACTTTTAATTCCCCGCCTCACCAGAATTATTGCTGCCTGGTGTATAATTGCTTTACTGATAGTTGTTTTTCCGGCGAATGTTCAAATGATGCTTAACTACTTGCATCAGGATGATCCTTTGTTATGGTTAACAATAGCTCGGCTTCCCATACAATTGGTGTTGATCTGGTTTGCACACTTTTTTACAAAAACTTCTTATAGTATTAAATAAAAATTTCAAGCACATAGGTTTTAAAATAATTTAGAAAAATTTGGTAAAGCTAAAATAATTAGTATTTTTACACTAAATAAATTAGCTATATATGGCTGCTGCCGGTCAAAATTTAAAATACTTAAGAAAGCTCCGAGGCTGGACGCAGGAAGAATTTGCTAATAGACTTGGCATTAAAAGATCCTTGATTGGCGCATATGAGGAGGAACGGGCAGAACCCCGTTTAGAAGTGCTTGAAGTGATAAGTGATATGTTTAAAGTTACTCTTGACGAATTACTTCTTCAGGATTTAAGTGAAGTAAAAGGCAGCAGCTATCTTTCCAAACGACGCCAGTTAAAAATGATGAACGCTGATAGAAATATTATTCAATTTGTGCCTGTGAAAGCCACTGCAGGTTATTTGGCAGGATATGCAGATAGCGAATTTATTGATGAACTTAATACTTTTACATTGCCTATGCTTGCAGGAGGCAATTATAGAGCTTTTGAAATAATTGGAGATAGTATGATACCTACTCCCAGCGGAAGTGTAATTGTAGGAGAAAAAGTCGAAAACATTGAGGATGCTAAAACGAACATGGCTTATATTGTTGTAAGTAAAAGCGAAGGAATTGTTTATAAAAGAATTGTAAAAAGCAACAAAAACAATAATAAAATTACATTGGTTAGCGATAATCCTGCTTATCAGCCTTACCAGGTTAATACAGCGGATATTTTAGAAATGTGGATGGCGAATACCGTAATTAATAAGATTACCAATCAGCAGAGATGGGATATGAATTCTCTGGCAAATCTTGTTAATAATTTACAAGATCAGGTTAGCAGTCTTAAGCGAAAGATGAATTAGATTGCAAATTTTCATAAGATTTTGCTTCATTCTTACAATTAGAATGCAGCCGTTCAGATACATCGATTAACAATTAAAAACACAATTATGATCAAGTTACAAATTGTAGGCAACCTTGGTGCAGATTGCATCCAAAAAGAAGTAAACGGTAAAACCGTAATCAATTTCAATGTGGCACACACTGAAAAATTTAAAGACGGACAAGGCAATTTAAAAGAAAAGACTATTTGGGTAAATTGCGCTTATTGGACAGATAGGACCGCCATTGCGCCTTATCTTAAAAAAGGCCAAATGGTTTATGCAGAAGGTTCTCCGGAAGCAGAAGGTTATATGAATAAAGATAACCAGGCTGCTGCTACATTAAGAATGAGGGTTCAAAATGTACAATTACTTGGAAGTAAGAATGAGGGCACACAAAGTAATGCGCCTGCTATGTCTGATGCAAATTCGGGTAATGGTTATAATAAATCGGCTGATACGCAGGAACCTGCGGATGATTTGCCCTTTTAATTTACAGGTTTTATTTTTTAAAAGCTACCGGAAGGTAGCTTTTAAGTTTTTTAAATTTTCTGTATAAATTGCCCTCATGCCGTTTCTGATATTTTTTGATCAACAATACTCCCTACCCTCCATTATTCAATTTTATCAATCGTTAGGTATGATTCAAAAAGATTAACTATTGAAATAATTTTAGGAATGGCCATATCGGAATGATAAGATAAATGAATGTTAGCCCTTCTCTATGTGCTGTTATATATTAGTTAAGCAGTTTCCTGTGCTCTCTTAATACCATTTTTATATTCACCTAAAATAGTAACTTGTTTAAATCTGGAATATTGTTTCGCAGCAGTATCCATTGCGTCTTTACTCTCACTTCTTATTTTAATTCCTTTACTTTCACCTACATTACTAATCTCAATATAAAAGCCATCCATTAATGTTATAGCTCTTTCTCTTGGTCTTCCTGTTCTCATTTTATTTGGTTTTATGAATAATCTGATTTTATAAGCAAATTTTATACCGCGTATATAAATACCGAACCTAAATATAAGACATCGGTTCCAAAAAGAAGGGTTTTGTTTACTTATTATAACCTTCTGTTAGTTAATTTTAGTACCTATAATGTTCGGGTTTATATGGTCCTACTTTTGGAAGTGCCAGGTAACTGCTTTGTTCCTCCGTAAGTTCATCAAGTACCACACCGATTTTTGCGAGGTGCAGCCGGGCAACTTTTTCATCTAATATTTTCGGAAGAACATAAACTTTGTTCTCATATTTTTCTACGTTTTGCCAAAGTTCTAATTGAGCAAGAGTCTGGTTAGTAAAAGAGTTACTCATAACAAAAGAAGGATGGCCTGTTGCACAACCGAGATTCACTAAACGTCCTTCTGCGAGAACAATTACATCTCTGTCATCTATTGTGTACAAATCAACTTGTGGCTTGACGGTGTTTTTTGTATTACCATAATTAGTATTCAGCCACGCCATATCAATTTCAATATCAAAGTGGCCAATATTACAAACAATTGCCTTATCTTTCATTGCCCTAAAATGCTTTTCAGTAATAAGATCACGACAACCTGACGCAGTAACTATTATGTCAGCTTCTTTAACGGCATCAGCCATTTTTTTAACCTCAAAACCATCCATTGCGGCCTGTAATGCACATATAGGGTCTATCTCTGTAACAATAACTCTGCACCCTGCCCCTTTTAAAGAAGCAGCAGAACCTTTACCAACATCGCCATAGCCTCCTACAACAGCAACTTTGCCAGCCATCATAACATCAGTAGCCCTTCGAATGGCATCTACCAGACTTTCTTTACAGCCATACTTATTATCAAATTTAGATTTAGTAACAGAATCATTTACGTTGAAAGCAGGAACAGGTAAAGTACCTTTCTCCATTCTCTCATATAAACGGTGAACTCCTGTTGTGGTTTCTTCTGATAACCCTTTAATGTGCTGTATCAATTCCGGATATTTATCAAATACCATGTTGGTTAAATCACCTCCATCATCAAGAATCATATTCAGCGGTTTCTCTGCACTGCCAAAGAATAATGTTTGTTCAATACACCAGTCGCTTTCTTCTAATGTTTGGCCCTTCCATGCAAAAACACGAATACCAGTAGCAGCAATTGCGGCAGCGGCATGATCCTGTGTAGAAAAAATATTACATGAACTCCAGGTAACTTCTGCACCAAGTTCAACCAGCGTTTCAATTAACACCGCAGTTTGAATGGTCATGTGAAGACAGCCTGCAATCCGGGCACCAGCCAATGGCTTTTTACCACCATATTCTTCACGCAATGCCATAAGACCAGGCATTTCTGCTTCTGCTAATTTAATTTCCTTTCGACCCCATTCAGCAAGACTCATGTCTGCAACCTTATTTTTAAGGTTAAAGTCAATTTGATTTTTTGTGATAGTTGACATAATTTTTATTTAAACACAAATATACTCTTTCAGAATAAACATCCATAACGTTTTAAAACTTTAGGATAAAATCATATTTATACTTACTTTTAAAGAACAAACTAACCATCATTGATGTCTATATCAATAAAAAAAGAAAATTCAACTACTAACAAAATATCGCTGGATAACAAAGACCTTGTGATACTTAACCTTTTGCAAAAAAATGCAAGAATTACGGTAAAGGAAATAAGTAGTAAAATGCATTTAAGCACTACACCAGTTCATGAAAGGATCAAACGAATGGAAGCAAGCGGCGTTATTAAGCAATATGCGACACTTGTAGATCATACTAAAGTAAATAAGGGATTAATGGTTATTTGTTATGTATCATTGAAACAGCATAACAAAAATGCGGGAGCAAAATTTATTAAGACAATACAGGAATTAAATGAAGTAATAGAATGTTACAGTATATCAGGAGAGTTTGACTTTATGCTAAAAGTAATATGCGGAGATATGAATGCCTATTACGATTTTCACGTAAATAAATTAAGTTCACTCGAAAATATGGGACATGTGCAAAGTGTATTTGTAATGGGGATTATAAAGCAAACACACGAATTGGTTTTTGAGTGAAGGGGTTGCTATCCAATTCAGACAGCTTTTCTCATCACATAATCATTCATAAAATAGCCATTATCTATATCAATATCTTCTTTGCCTATGATTTTAAATCCATTCCTTTTATAAAAGGTTAAGGCAGAATTATAGCGGTTAACATTAAGTTCCAGGTATTTTGCTCCTGCTGATTTTATCTCGGTAATTATTTTGGTAAGTATAAACTTGCCAATGCCTTTACCTTGCTCTGTTTGAAGAACATAAATTTTATGGAGCTTGTAAGTATTTTTGCTGTTTACTTTTAAAGAATATGACGCAAACCCCAAAGGAGTTTTATTTTCATATACAATAATAAATTTATGCCCTAAATCTTTTATTTGCTTTTTTAGGGAAGGCACGCTGTAAATGAGGTCTAGCATGTATTCAATTTGATCAATGGAGATAATGCTTTGGTAAGCAACAGGCCAAATTCGATGTGCCAGTTTATTTATAATGAGAACATCACTAAGTTTCGCTGGCTTTATATTAAGCATCACTGGATTCTTATCTTTAAATCCGGAGCATAAAATTTTCTCTCAGTTTTATCCATTACAATGATATCAAAAAAATAAAGTTCCTCCCCTTTTTGAATACTCCCTCCAATGTTATTTCTCCATACCTGCGGAAGAGGAGTGGATTTAAAAAGGTCGGCCACAGTTGTAAATGCAATTTCCCTTTTACCAGTTTGTTCGTTTTCTATTGTACTCTTTTTCTTATACATAAACTGATAAGAGCTTATTTTGTAAACAATATTTTTATCATCTGTAATCTTAAGAGGTAAATTAATTAATTGATTGGCTTCATCTGTTGTTACATCTGCTGTTTGTGAGTTTCTTCCTAAAAAGGTTGTAACCAGCGGGGGCTTAAATTTAATCACTTTAGTTATTGTGCCAGGCTTTATTGTTGAAGAAGAAGTTTGCGCAATTACCACATTAACAGTAATAACTGCAACCAAGATGAGGTAAGCAAATTTTTTAATCAGTGTTAATATTTTCATACTTTAATATTTGCGTGGCTGCAAAAATATCTCCTGCTATTTTAGTGAGGATAAGCTTTCTTCAATAACCCTGATCTTAGTTTCTGTATCGGCTTTCTTCTTTTTCTCCAGTTCAATCACAGCTGCTTTTGCATTCTGTACAAATTTCCCATTATTTAATTTCTTATCAATTGTATTTAAGAAACCTTTAAGATGTTCAAGTTCTTTCAGCATTTGTTCTGTTTGACTTCCTGCATTTAAAACCTGCTCTGCATCAATATAAATCGTGTCTTTTTTTACTACAACAGTTAATAATTCGGGCAGTGGCTTATAAGTAAATTCAATAATCTCTGCATTTATTTGCTTGTACAAGATAGAAGCCCCTATTGTATAAATATCCTTTTCAATTGTGTGTACATACAGCTTTATTTTTTCTCTTGGCCTGATGTTGCTTTTATTTTTTACATCACGTATGGTTGAAATAATTTCTTTTAATAATCTGCCCTGATCAAGTATCGGATAATCTAATAATTCAACATTTGGTTTATACTGTTTTATAGTAAGATCAACATTTTGCTCTCTTAATAAATGATAAATTTCTTCAGTAATAAAAGGCATGAATGGGTGAAGAAGCTGTAATAATTCTTCAAAAAGTACGATTGTTTTATTAAAAACATTTTGTGAAACTGGCTGCTCAAACCCAGGCTTAACCCACTCAAGATACCAACTGCAGAAATCATCCCATATTAGTGAGTAAATAGTTTTTAATGCTTCACTTAACCGAAATTGTTTGTACATGTTCTCAACCCCGGCAATTACTTCAGTCAACCTGTTCTCAAACCAACTAATAGCAAAACTATTTGTTGCTATTCCCTGGTCGTTAGTTGATAGTTGACCGTTGACCATTGCCTGCCTGGCCTCCCACATTTTTATCAACTTTAATGTATTCCAGAGTTTATTATTAAAATTTCTTCCCTGTTCAAGACTTGCCTCATCAAACAGCAGATCATTACCTGCAGGAGAAGAGATCATAATACCAAATCTCACTGCATCTGCTCCATACTTGTCTATTAATTCTAAAAGATCCGGAGAGTTGCCAAGTTGCTTGCTCATTTTTCTTCCCTGGCTATCACGAACCATTCCTGTAAAATATACATCACTAAATGGTTTCTCTTTCATATATTCCATTCCCGCTATTATCATTCTTGCTACCCAAAAGAAAATTATATCCTGACCTGTAACCAGCACCGAAGTTGGATAGTAATAATTTATCTCATTATTACCTGGTTTTGTTATCCCTTTAAAAACTTCTATAGGCCACAACCATGATGAGAACCATGTATCAAGTACATCTTCATCCTGGTGCAGCCCCCTCCAAACCTCCCCTAATAGGGGAGGATTATTGGGATATTTTTGTTTGTAAATCTCGCCGGCTTCTTCTTTGGTTCCTGCAACAACAAAATTTCCCTCATCATCATACCAGGCCGGTATTTGTTGACCCCACCAAAGCTGGCGGCTTATACACCAGTCTTTTACATTCTCTAACCAATATTTATAAGTTGCTAAAAATTTTTCTCCCGGATGAATTTTAATATCACCATTTAATACAGCCTGTAATGCAGGCTCACCCAACTCTTTCATTTTTACAAACCATTGCGTTGAAATTTTTGGCTCGGCAATAACATTGGTTCGCTGACTAAACCCTATCCGTGTGTGATATTCCTCTTCTTTTATAAGATGCCCTTTTTGTTTTAGTTCTTCTACTATTTTCTTTCTTACTACAAAGCGATCTTCACCAATATATATTTGTGCGGCTTCACTTAAAGTTCCATCATCTTTTAAAGTATCAACAATTGGCAGGTTATACTTTAGGCCAATGTTATAATCATTTATATCATGTGCCGGCGTTATTTTTAATATCCCTGTACCGAATTCCTTATCAACATAATCATCAAAAATTACTGGTATTTTTTTATTAATAAGAGGAATAATAACTGACTTACCCTTAAGATGACTATAACGCACATCATCAGGATTTGCACATACTGCCGTATCTCCCATTATTGTTTCGGGGCGCTGTGTAGCGATTACAATATAGGTGTGTGTTAAGGGTTGTTCGTTGATTGTACTGCCAACTGTCACCTGTGAACTGTCAACTATAAAATATTTGATGTAATATAACTTGCCGGTTACTTCTCTGTATTCTACTTCTTCATCACTTAGTGCAGTTTTTGCTGAAGGATCCCAATTGATCATTCTTGCTCCCCGATAAATAAGGCCTTTATTATACAGATCAACAAATACATTTATTACTGCTTTGTAATATTCAGGATCCATAGTAAATGAAACTCTATCCCAATCAACGCTGCAGCCAAGTTTTGCTATTTGGTTATAGATAATATTACCATATTTTTCCTTCCATTCATAAGCATATTTCAAAAACTCTTCCCTTGACAGATTATTTTTATCAATACCTTTTTCTTTCAGCATCGCAACAACTTTTGCTTCTGTAGCTATAGAAGCATGATCGCTGCCAGGAACCCAGCAGGCATTAAAGCCACTCATTCTTGCTTTGCGAATTAAAATATCCTGTACAGTTTCATTAAGAGTGTGCCCCATGTGCAACACACCTGTAACATTTGGAGGAGGTATTACAACACTAAAAGCGGTGCGGTTATCAGGTTCGCTTTTAAAATATCTCTTGCTTAACCAATGTTTATACCATTTATCTTCAACTTGTGCAGGTATATAATTTTTACTTAATTCCATTAGCCTGAGTAATTTTGCAAATTGCAAATGTAATAAAAAGCAGAGGCTTTAATTTTACCAGGTAATTAGTAAGTTTACATACAAAATTTTCCAGTTGTTATACGCTATTGTTGATATTGAAACTACCGGGGGTTATGCCGGTGCCGGAGGCATAACAGAAATTGCTGTTTTAATTTTCGATGGAGAAAAAGTTGTACAGCAGTACGAGACCTTATTAAACCCGGTTCATACTATTCCCAGGTACGTGGAAGCATTAACTGGTATAACTAATGCTATGGTTGAAAATGAAAAACTTTTTTCTTCCGTTGCTGAAGAACTTTATGAGTTACTCCATGATAAGATATTTGTTGCGCATAATGTAAATTTTGATTATTCATTTGTAAAATATCATATGGCTCAGGCAGGTTACCAGCTTAATTGTAAAAAGTTATGTACTATAAGATTGGGGCGGCAAATTTTACCGGGTTTACCGGGCTATAGCTTAGGTAAGATGTGTAAGGCGCTTGAGATTAATATTGATCAGCGACATAGAGCAGGGGGAGATGCAGCGGCAACAGTTGAGCTTTTTTATCACCTTTTAAAAAAAGATTTAAATGGGTATGTGCAAGCTATGTTAAAGACGAAAAGTAAAGAACAACAGACGCCGCCAAATTTACCGGTTGAGCAAATTAAAAAGCTACCTGACAGGCCCGGTGTTTATTATTTTCATGATGAGAAGGGAAAAGTTATTTACGTGGGTAAGGCTAAAAGTATTGCTAAACGGGTAAATAGCCATTTTGCAAACAATAACCCGGCAAGGCAAAAACAGGAGTTTCTTAGAAAGATTTATAACATCACCTACCAGATGTGTGGTACAGAGTTAATGGCATTTATTCTCGAGAGTGTTGAGATAAAAAAACTTTGGCCCCGGCAAAACCGCAGCCAGAAAAGGTTTGAACAAACCTATGCCTTGTATTCATTTGAAGACAGAAATGGATATATACGATTGGCTATAGAAAAGAAAAATAAAAATTTACCTCCCTTATATACTTTTAACTTACTGGTGGAAGGACATAATTTATTACGAAAGCTATGTGAAGAATTTCAATTATGCCCTCAACTTTGTTATTTGCAGTCATCTTCAGTTACCTGCATAGGCATTACACAAAACAAATGCAATGGCGCCTGTGAACGTAAAGAGTTGCCAGACCAATACAATAAAAGAGTACAGCAATGTATTGATTATTTAAACAAAGAACTCCCCACTTTTGCTTTAATGGATAATGGTATTAATCACCCTGAACAAAGTTGTATACTAATGGAAAAAGGAAGATTTTATGGAATGGGGTATTTACCGGGAGTCTGTACGGCTAATACAATTGAAGAAATAAAAAATTATCTAACTCCTTATAATGAAAATGATTACATACGTGGGCTGGTATACAAATACGCAGCAAGATTCCCTCATAAGAAAATAGCCCTCTCAGTTGATAAGTTTCTTTAGTAATTGCAAAAAATAGTTTCTTTCAATCATTTTGGCTCCCATGCTTTGCAGGTGACTGGTATATACCTGGCAATCGATCAATTGCGCATCCTGCCTTTTCAGGTATTCAACATATTTTATAAATGCAAACTTGCTGGCATTGCTTTTTTTATTAAACATACTCTCGCCAAAAAAGATTTTGCCAATACGGATGCCATACAAACCTCCTACAAGTTCTCCTTTATCCCATGCCTCTGCGCTATGTGCGTAGCCTTGTGTATGCAGGTGAGCGTATGCATTTATAACTGCACCCGATATCCAGGTACTTTGCTGGTTTTTTCTGTACACTGCACTGCAATTTTTTATTACATCAGTGAAAGCCTTGTTAATTGTGAACGAAAATCTCCCTGTATTAATCACTGTTTTCATGCTCTTACTAATATTAAGGTCAGCAGGAAATAAAACGAAACGTGGATCAGGAGAATACCAGCAAACAGGCTCACCTTCATTATACCACGGGAATATTCCATTGCGATATGCTAACAATAATCTTTCCATAGAAAGATCCCCACCTATTGCAACCATGCCATCCTGATTAGCCAATTGAACAGGAGGAAAAAATAATTCTTGATTAAGAATATACATGCAGAGATTATAATTGCCGGTGAGTTAAACGGATAGCAAAAACAATATTAAAATTCAGATAACACTTCAATGGTAGCAGCTATACCCCTTTCAGTTATAGCGTTGCACAGTGGTTTTAAATACTCATATCCACCTTCTTTTACTGCATATTTTCCTTTTGTATGTATTATGAGAGCCGATTGTTCAGCTTGTTCTTTTGAGTGGCTGCAAACCAATATAAGTGTTGAGATAACCCAGTCAAAAGTATTCACTTCATCATTCCACACTATTAACTGGCATGTATTGTCACTGGTTGTAACAACATCTGTGTCCTCAGATACTTTTGATTTTGTGTTATTGCTTGTCATATATTTCAATAATACAAAGTAACAGAATATCCGTTATCCGGGAAATAGCCAAAATAAAAAATAAATGCTGCCGTATGTCCATTTGAAAATTACACTTTGAAAGGCCTGAATATTTAGGCATTGAATTTGGTTATACACCTAATCGTTAACCTAAAAAAATCTTTAAATAGAATTATTATCATCCGTATCACGGTTAAATTAAAATTATCGTGCAATTCTTTTAAAGTCAATTATTTTTTTACTAAAATTTTAAAGTATGAAAAAGTATGCAAAAATTATCATGATGTTTGCCCTTCTCGGCATATTTTCAGCGGATATACAAGCGCAAAAGAAAAAAACCGTAAAAAGGTCAACAACAAAAACTGCTACATTCAAACCAAAGGAATTTGGCACACCTTCATCTGTGAATGATATAACTGACGTGAAGGAGACCAATCCTGAATACAACAGTATAAAAAATCTTGTGGAAATAAATGGAGTTACACTTGTTTATTCTGATAGCACATTCCGGCCTAAGGACCCATTAAGGCGTGGTGATTTTATTGTGAGTTTCAGTTCTGCGTTAGATGCTATTAAAAAAGCTGAAGATGAAGGCAGGCTGGATAGCTCAATAATTAACACTTACGATAAAAGCAAATCATATGTAACCCAGGTTAGCGAAATAAATGATCTTAAAGAGTCAAGTGTATATTATCCGGCTGCGCAATCCTTGATAGAACACTGGGGTATTGCCGCTCCATTTACTAAAACTAAGCTGTTGAATGCAGGTGCTCCAATGTCCGAAGGGGAAGTATACAACATTTTGAAAGAAACATTGGGATATAATTCTACCGGAACAAACCCGTATTCTTCAGCAATGTCCAGAAGTAAGTTTGCTATGGTGCTTAATAATGCATTGAATCAAAAATTAAGTGAGGTTAATACACTTACCGCTGCAAAAGCAGATTCAATAGATGATCATATGAGACAGCAGGAGGCATTGTTAAAACAACAGGATAAACAAAGAAGAGATTCGCTTGCTAAAGAAGTTGAATTAAGTAAAATAGAAGCACAGAAAAGGGAAGCTGAAGCATGGACAAAACTTAGTGATAAAGAGAAAAGAAAACAGATGAAAAGTCAAAAGCAATAATAAGTAATAATCAGGCAAAGAGAATTGAGGCCGCTAAGCATACTGCAGCGGCCTTTTTATTTGCTTAAAACCTGTTGAAATTCAAGTATAACTTTGTTGGCATAATCTATCTGCGCTTGTATACCTTCTTCTTTTGCAGTAATTATTTTTTTAGCAAGCAGTATATCTTTTTTATTTGCTATCTGTTTAATACTATCAATTATTTTATCATCATACAGCATAAATTAAGTTTTCCAAATTCTATCTAAAGTCTTGCCAAAGTCCTCTAATTACTAAAAACCTAATTTGTATTTCAGACAATATCCTGTAACATTTTATTTTCTAAAACACCAAGTATAGCATCCCTTGCCTGAATTAATACGTGATTAAGATTGCATACTTTTTCATTACAATCTTTACACCGCTCATAAAAATATAGGCTTACACAAGGTAATAATGCAATAGGGCCATCAATTATCCTGATAATTTTTGCAATAGAAATTTTAGAGGCATCCTGCTGTAAAAAATATCCTCCCCCCTTACCTTTTTTACTGCCGAGAATGTCTGCCTTTTTTAACTCCAGTAAAATATTCTCTAAAAATTTAAGGGGGATATTTTTTTCATTGGCTATGGTTGTAATCAACACAGGGCCCTCGTGAGTTTTAGTAGCGAGGTAACCTAAGGCCTTTAGCGCATACTGAGCTTTCTTTGACAGCATTTGTAAAAATAATTTGAATAATCTGAATAATCGGCCAATTAAATTTCTGCAGATACTTTTAAAACAAAATGCTTCTTAACAGCGCCTGCATTAATTAAATTGATTCACTCAATCCGATTTCTTTTGAATGGATTATAGCCTCTGCGCTGTGTTCAAAATAACAACATGGAACCCCTGCTTTTTCAATTTTTTCAACGATCTCTTTTACTGCAGTATAATTTTTCCTGAAGGTTTTTCTTATGTAAACACAGTTGATTTTCCTTTGGAAATGTTCTATTAATGAAAGATAAATTTCAGGATCTTTTTGAGAATCATCGCCCAATAATATAAGCTGCTGATTCGGAAAGGCTTCTACAATACGGGCTATACGCATAAACTTTGTAGCATGTTTACCCTGGCCTGTTGCCAAAACCTGAGATAACTTTTTTAACTGGCTTAATAAAAACACCCCCTCAGGTAACTCATGTTTTCGTGAAAATTCAAGCAGAAATTCATATAAATTCCATTCACTGCTTGAAACATAAAAGAAAGGATTTTTAGCACCTGTTTTCAACCCCGCGTTTGCCAATAATTTATAATGATTTACAACTCCTTCAAACGGCCTGCGGCTATGGGCATTTTTTGTAAGTAATACATATAAACGTCTCCGCAAATTGGAGGAATGTGATATAAGAAATGTATCATCAATATCTGAAATTATTGCATACTTATATTCATCAGGCACATATATATGCCCTGTAGCCTCTGCAATTACAGATGCTGCTTTATCTAATAAATTAAGTTTTACTTCGTGCTTACCAGGTTTTACTACACCCCCGGGAGTCCACTCAAAACGAAAAAATCCATCATCCTCAGATTCAGCTTTATAAGTAATCCCAGCCCACTCAAGCTTTACTGTCATACATGGTGAGGCTTTAACCATAAATAAGCGAAGCATAGAAAAAAAGTTAGTAAGCAAATTTTTTCTATAGGTTTGTCTCGGCAGGGAACTTAAATTAAGCACATGCCCAAAAATTACTAATGTCTGCTGATTGCCATATCCATTATAAACTTTTAAAACAGGCACATTCGTAAGCCGAAACCAGAATAGTAATTTTCTTTTAAAGCGCTTTAAGAAAGAAATTTGCTTTACTTTATGTAGATCAAAAGAGTTTTGCATAAAACTTATCAATAAAAAATCTATGAATCAAAATGATACCTTAAAGATATTATTTGTTATCAATCCGGGCTCTGGTGCAAAATCAAAAAAAGATTGGGAAACTGAGACGAGGGCATACTTCAAATCTCTTAAGCACACGATCGAATTTTTTTTATTATCCGGCAATGATGATGCAAGTTCCCTGCAATACTGGATTGATACATACAAGCCTGATCGTGTAGTAGCGGTTGGCGGAGATGGTACAGTATCATTAGTAGCTGAACAATTATTAAACTCTCCGGTTCCTATGGGAATATTGCCTGCGGGCTCTGCAAATGGTATGGCAAAGGAATTAGCCTTACCGGAAACGGTAGATGGGGCTATGAATGTAATTTTAAATGGTGAAATCAGAAGCACAGATCTCATTCGTATCAATGATAAATATGTGTGCCTGCATTTGAGCGACCTTGGAGTTAACGCTCAGTTAGTAAAGTATTTTGATGAAGGAAATTTAAGAGGTAAGCTCGGCTATGCAAAACTTGTTTTAAAAGTTTTAGTGAATAAGCAGAAAATGCATGTAACCATTAAAACGGATAAAGAAGAAATTAGATCTCATGCTTTTATGGTAGTATTGGCTAATGCAAGCAAATACGGCACAGGAGCGTTAATTAATCCTGAAGGGAATTTGCATGATGGAAAATTCGAGATTGTAGTGGTGAGAAGATTAGCATTCTGGTCTGTAATAAAAATATTTTTACAGTTCAAAAAATTTAATCCAAAAAAAGTTGAATTATTTCAGGCTACTTCTGCAACTATTGAAACTACAAAAAAAATACATTTCCAGGTTGATGGTGAATACATTGGTAAAATTAACCGGGTTACAGCCACTATCCTGCCTTCCCAGCTAAATTTATTACTTCCTGCCAAAGACAAAAAAGATAATATATCTATAGAGAATGTTTCAACGGGATAATTCAATCTCATACTTTTAAAAAATCCTGTACGCATATTTATCATGTAAGTATTTTGACGGGTATAGTAATTCCTGAGCAGGAATATTCCCTAAATAATGCTTTGCTTCAGCAAATTTACTTACCTTCACCGCTCAATTTTTTTAAATAATTTAATAATGGACAGTAAAACAACAGGAACCGTAAAGTTTTTCAACACTGAAAAAGGATTCGGTTTTATTAAACACGATGATTCCAATAAGGAAACATTTGTACACGCAAGCGGTTTGATTGATGAGATCAAAGAAAATGATCATGTAGAATTTGACCTGCAAAACGGCCAAAAAGGTATGAACGCTGTTAATGTGAAACTAATCGGATAAATCTGATATTTTCTCAAAGCTTGTAAAGGCTCCTTTTATACGGAGCCTTTTTTTATAGTATAAATCCAGGGGATTATTTTAGGAACCTTTCCGGCATACTTAATATATTCTTCCCCATATTCAAGGCGAAGTTTTTTTTCTTCCAGTTGTATTCCAATTAATACATATGCAGTAATTATGGTTGTACATATGAGATTACTTATTAGGGGGAAAATCAAAAATAATCCCCAAATAAATAGTAATGTCCCGAGATATAGCGGATGTCTTACATATTTATGTAATCCTGATTGCTGTAAAGTATTTTTTTGTGAGTTTCTTAATGCCTGCAATCCGCTCAATTCATAAAAATATTTATTAATACAGATAAGCATTATACTTAACCCGGTTAACGATAATATAATGCCGGGCAAATATAAAAATATAGCTGTGCTTAACAATTTCGGACTTGGAATAGAGAACTGAAACCATAATACGAATGCCAATGCTGCTGCTGCAAAAATTGAATACAATGGCCTGTAATATATAAAGCCTGAGCCCATAATTTTTTCAATGTGATTTTTTATTTTTATATCAGCGAGAAAGCTATGTACACCACAATACACTACCCATAAAATTATAAGTATCCAATGTGCATGATTCATATACTTCTTTAATGGGAATTTGGGCCATTTAAAAAGTAAAATTAATATATGCAGCAGTAAGATGCTATAACAGTTTATTCAGCTTTCAAAATCTTGTTGTTAAATTATTAGCATTATAGCTATTCTTAAAGCATGGTGTCTATATTTGCCCTCTAAAAAAATATAAATTCTAATGATAAAAAATACACTTTTACTCTCAGCTGGCTTAATAGTTTCTGCTATTGGTATTTGTCAAAATCCCGGGAAATTGTTATTAAATAATGGGGAAAAATATTCAATAGAAAATAAGTTTACAGTTACATCCAAACAGGACATGATGGGACAATCAATAGACTCAAAGATTGATTTTTTTACTTTAAATAATATGGAGGTAAAAGAAGTAAAAGATAATAATTATAACCTGGCCGCAACTTATACAAAAATTACAGCAAGCATGAATGCTATGGGGCAGGATATGAATTTTGATTCTGATAAAAAAGAAGATATGAATGGTGAGATGGGGAGTGGTTTTAAAGATATTATTGGCCAGGCTAAGAATGTGGTTGTTGATAAAAATGGAAAAATACTTATTGATAAAAAAGATACTAACAGTGAAGCTGGACAAGGTGGCATGATGTCAATGATGATGAAACAACTTATGGGAGACCAGGATGAAACAGGTTTTGGATTAAGCGAAGTATTTATGATTATTCCTGTGAAATCAACGGTGGGTTCTAGCTGGGGAGATTCAACTTCAATGGGTGGTATAAAAAAATCTGCCATTTATACTATTAAAGAAATAAAAGGAACAGAAGCTGTGGTAACCATTTCAGGCATATTAGATATGGATATCAAAACAGAAATGCAGGGCACAGAAATAATTAATAAATCAACCGGTAAACTAAGCGGCGAAGAAGTAGTAGATATAAAAACAGGTTTAGTAAAACAAAGGAATACTACTTTAGAAAGTAGCGGAAAGGTAGTAGCCATGGGGCAGGAAATTCCTACAACAACAAAAGTAAATAAATTAACTACCCTGAAAAGATTGTGATATTCAGGATATAATTTACAGAGAGGATTTCTTTGCTGCGAAAATTTTATAGGTTACTGAATTTTGTAAAAAAGATACTACACTCAAATCTTTTTTGTCTATCCCCTTTACCAGATCAATAGTTGCAGTATTTGTTCCGTCCGGTGTTGCAGGAATCTTTTTAAAATTACGAACCACACAATAATTTGTAAGTTCAACACCATTATTTTCACCTGCCTTAATGGAAGTAGTTATTTTATTTTGAATTAATGCAATATTTAAAATTGAATTCTTTTCATTGCCCTGGATTGTATAATTTATAGTTATTTTATCATCATCTGTTTTTACTTCATTTATTTGTAAACTCATGGCATCTTGTTTTACCTGTTCAGTTTTTAGCGCTGACGTAATTTTATTAGCATCACTTCCAATCATTTCTTTTTCACCATTAATGATCAATTGAGGTGTATACACGCCGTTAAGCTTGAATACATTTGCGTAATCTTTTTGTCTTTGTGAAAAAACATTACTGCTAAAAGGATCTTTCCAGCCTAAGCGATTCCAATAATCAACATGATAAGAAAGTGCAATTACATTTTCCATACCTGCATATTTTCCAAGGAGCCTGTCTGCGGGCGGGCAACTTGAGCAACCCTGCGAAGTAAAAAGTTCAAGAACTGATACGTTGTTGTTCACATTTTTTTGTTTTGGGTTGTTTCCAGGTGGGTTACCCGATTTAGATACAATGTAAGAGAGAAATATAAATACAGAAACAATCAGCAGTAAGATCGAAATTATTTTTTTCATAAATAGTATTTATAGATACGTGAATATCTATGTGAAAGATTTCTGCATAGTAGCATTTAGCTAAATTATAAGTTATTATCAGAACAATTATATCTCCATAATTTAAATATTTTTATGCAGTGAAGTTTAAAAATCTGCATCACCTTGCGTATTATCTTTATTGGCTTATTATTTTCATTGTAAGCAAAGCAGTTTTTCTTATTTATCATCATGCAAAGGCAAATCCATTAACACCAGGAGAAATTTTGAAAGTGTTTATGCACGGGCTTTACATGGATGCATCCTTCAGCGCCTACATTTGTGTGCTCCCCTTTTTTTTATTTTTTATTAACTCCATTTACAAAAAGATTGAAGTAAATAAAATCATTATTGTTTACACGCTCCTATTGATTTTGCTGATCACTTTTTTAACCATTGCTGACCTGGAATTATACAACGCATGGGGCTTCAGGTTAGATTCTACTCCTCTGCAGTATCTAAATTCACCTGCAGAAATGTTTGCATCAGTTTCCTCTTCACCGGTGGTTTTGCTGGTGATAATTTTTATTTTACTCAATGTGTTTTTTACCTGGCTATATTTTGCAGCTTTTAAAAAATATATTCTCGTTGGAAGTACCAGAGAAAATATCACTGAAATTATCATTTCACTTTTTCTTTTTCTTTTTCTTATTGTTCCA
>JBDSAQ010000348.1:0-5060 GCA_039922095.1 Ginsengibacter sp.
AAGCGGGCTTCTCTTGCATATTGTTTGATATTATCTGCATCTGCGCCTGTGATTCCCCGTAATGCTAATTTATCATCAGAAGCCTCCCTTATAAAATCATTACACAATGTAATCTGGTACAGGCAACGATAATAAAGACCTGTAAGAAAACTATTGTTAGATGTCCAGTTCATGTTGTGAAAATCCTGGATACCAACATCTCCCCATGAAATCACTGCTTCATCAGTGCTTAATTCCTGAGCCTTCCAAAACAAACGAAAAAAATCTGAGAACCCTTCATCAATTCCCTGAATATCTCCTCCCTGCGAAACAGGATTTGCAGGGCCAATATTACCAGTAAGGGCAAATGAACCATACACTTTGGCAAGTACCTGCTTGTAACCCGCAGCAGTTGCATATACCGTTTCAGCAGTTACATCATTAGTAGGCGCTAACTCCAATTTTTTTGTACACGACTGGGTAAGCAGTAAACAGAGTGCTGCAACAAAACCGGTTTTCAAAATACTTTTTTTCATGTTCTTTATTTTAAACGAATCGTTTTAAAAATTGAGATTCAGATTGATGGCAAAAACTCTTGGCCTTGGATAAAAATTATTATCAATACCACCAGATACCTCGGGATCAACACCCTTGTAATTAGTAATAGTAAATACGTTTTGTACAGTACCTCCGATTCTGAAATTGGTGTTTTTTCTAAAAATATCCCCTGCATTGTATCCAATATTTATATTATCCATTCTTAGAAAGGAAGCATTCTCAATATAATAATCCGACAAAAGATATTTATCAGCACTGCCCTTAAATTCTGTTTCTAATAAATTTGTTGAACCATTAGCAAGGAACCCAAGCGGATCAATAATATTACGTTGTACGCCTGTGTTTGAGAACCTGTTATTATACATGTAATTTCCAAGATTTGCCCTAAGCGCAAATCCACCACTCCAGTTTTTCCAGCTCACATTTGAATAAGCGCCTAAGAATACATCAGGGTCAGGCGATTTGTACCGATACAGATCGTCAACATTGATCTGGCCATCACGGTTTCTATCTTCAAACAAATTTTCGACAGGCTTGTTGCTTTTATCATACATCTGCTGGTATACATAAAATGAACTTTTAGGATAACCCACTGAATGAATTTGAATAGTGCTGCCAACTCCGCCTGCTATGCCGCCTACAAGGTTGCCGGGAAATTTTGGATCATTGGTAAAAGTAAGTTTGGTGATCTCATTTTTGTTATAAGTGACGTTGAAACCAAGATCCCAATTCACATTACTGTTTCTTACCAACTGTGTGTTAATGTTGAATTCAACACCGCGGTTTTCCATATCACCGATATTGGAAAGAATTTTATTAGAAAAATTAGTTCCGGCAGGCTGATCTATTACGCTAAGCAGGTCAGTTGTTTTCTTTATATAAAAATCAAGACTTCCTGATATGCGATTATTCCAAAAGCCATAATCAATTCCGATGTTGGAAGTAGCGGTTTGCTCCCATTTTAAATTAGGATTATAACCTTCAGGCCTGTAAAGATCAAACAGCTGATTGCCAAACTGATATTGGGCCTGTCCGTTTGATAGTGAATATCTTGGTATATAATCATAATTGCCAATGCCTTCCTGCTGGCCTGTTTCACCATATCCCACTCTCAGTTTAAGATCACTAACCACATTAACATCTTTCAGAAAATTTTCATCTTTAACCCTCCATGCAAAAGCCGCGGAAGGAAACCAACCCCACCTGTTATCTTCAGAAAAACGTGAAGAGCCATCTCTGCGGATAGTTCCTGTTAAAAGATATTTTCCTTTAAAAGAATAATTTACACGGCCAAAAAAAGAGATGAGCCTGTTTGCCGGAATATCAAATGGAAATTTTGGAGGATCACCAACTACAGTTCCATCTGTGGTGTAATCAGGATAATTGAAATTTTTTGTAGAAAAATCCTGGTAAGAATAGCCTGCTATAGCATCAACACGGCTATCAATAGAGTTAATATCTTTTACATAGTTAATGTACGTTTCTAAAATAGTGTTAGACTTTTTTTGAAGATATTTGTTATTTACACCACCATGCTTAGCATCAGGTGAACGAAGATAGGATGATGCTGCACTATCAGGAATAACTATAGTTCCCTGGCCTTTTGAAACATCGTACCCAAGATTAAGGTTTACACGCAGATCAGGAAAAAAATGAAGTTTATAATCAAGCTGTATATTTCCGATACTTCTTTTTACATCACTCTTATCAGTTTTTTGTTCCAGCAAACCAACAGGGTTTAATGGCGCAAGTTTTCTCAACCCTGTTTTTGATGTAGGATCAGGATCCAGCCACTCAAAATAGCCCCCATATCTTTTACCCGAAGCGAATACAGGCTGTGTAGGATCGAACCGGACAGCAGTTCCTATTGCTCCCTCATCAGCAAATCTTGATTGATTTATAGCGCCTTTTAAATTCAAATCTATCTTTAAATGATCATCAAATAATTTAGGATTCAATGTAATTGAAGCAGATTTTCTTTCCAGGTTTCCAGTTCTCAAAATACCATCCTGGTTTAAAAATCCAAGGGAAACTCTATAAGGCAATTTTTTTAAAGAGCCAGACATGCTTAAATTATTGTCTGTAGTACCCGCATTACTATAAATTTCATCCTGCCAGTTTGTACTTGCATTTCCCATAATAGCAATTTGTGCAGGAGTGCCATGCGAATTTACATAAGCTCTGAATTGCGAAGGTGAAAGTACTTCAGCCTGTTTTGGAAGAGTTGCCAGAGAGTATTGAGTGCTGAAATTAAACTTTGGTTTACCGGATGACCCTTTTTTACTAACAATAATAATTACGCCATTAGATGCCCTTGAACCATAAATAGCCGTTGCAGACGCATCTTTTAAAATACTGAATGATTCAATGTCATTGGGATTTATTAGTGCAAGCGCATTGGCCGCACCGGATATTCCGTTGTTATCAACAGGAACGCCATCTATCACGATCAAAGGATTATTACTTGCATTTAGAGAAGCTCCACCCCTGATGCGGATAGTACTGCCTGAACCGGGTGCTCCGCCATTCGATGTTATTTGAACTCCTGCAACTTTTCCCTGAATTAACTGTTCCGGGGTAGTGATAGTACCCTTATTAAAATCTTTTGCAGTAACTGTAGCAACAGAACCCGTCAAATCTTTTTTACGCGATGTTCCATAACCAATCACTACTACTTCATTCAATTGCTGGTTGGTTGCTTCTAAAGTAAAATTAAAGCTTGTAAGACTCCGTAAGGCGACTTCTCTTCTGCCATAGCTGGCAGAAGTAATTACTAAGGTACCACTGGCCGGCATATTAATGGAATAATTACCATTAGCATCAGTTTGTACAGAGTTTTTTGCTCCTTTTTGTGTTATAGTAACACCGGCTAACCCCGAGCCATCTTTTGCATCAGTAATTTGTCCCGTAATAGTGCTTTGAGCAGAGCCTGCGAAAGCAAGAAGTAATAAGATGGAAACAATTGACAGGTGTTTGGAAAACAGTTGAATTTTCTCTCTCATATGCAAGACTTTTATTAATTAAACGCCAAAAGATACAATGTGTAAATATTACACAAATTAAATTAATTTTTTAATATTAGTTGAAAATTTATTTCAGATTTTTTTTGAAAAATATTTTAGAAATTTAGAATAGAAAGGAAAAGCAAATCATCTGGTTGTATGGTAGTAAGAGTACACAAGATAGATTTTAGCTGCATAGCCGCTTTGTTCATACGTCCATTTTTTTTGTTCTATCTATCTTAAAATAAATTTTTTATATTAGGAAGCCTTAAACTTTACTCTAATTTTACTATTTGATGAACCTTTTAAATTTTAGCGTTGAATGGCTGCTAAAATAAAATATATTTTAATTTTTATTACGGCGGGTTTTATATCTATAACAAGTTGTAATGCACAGCTTCAACGGCCAAAACTTAACTTTAAGCATATTACAACTGAACAAGGGCTTTCCAACAGCACAATAGAGGCTATATACCAGGATAGTAAAGGGTTTATTTGGTTTGGAACCCGTGATGGGTTGAACCGGTATGATGGTTATCAAATGGAAGTATACCGTTACAATGCTAAAGACACTAACAGCATTAGCGATAATTACATCCGGTTTATATACGAAGACAAAAGTAAAACCCTTTGGGTGGCAACTATTAACGGGCTAAATCAATTTAACAGGGCTAAAAATAAATTCACACGGTATAAACATGATACCGGCAACCCTTCATCAATAAGCAACAACTTTGTTACAGGCATTCATGAAGATTTAAAAGGGAATTTCTGGGTAAGCACTTTTGGAGGGCTAAATTTATTAAACAGTAATAAGAAAGGCTTCGTTCAGTTTCAACACAACCCCGGTAAAACAAATGGCGTTAATGTTGATCAGGTAAATTACATATACGCTGACAAAGAAGAAAATTTATGGTTAGGCACAGAAGGCGGACTCAATCTGTTTGATCCTGAAACAAAAAAATTTACCCCTTTTACAATACCGGGGAGTACTAATAATATAAGGGCGAATAATGTAATTAAGGTTATAGAAGATGACCGCAAAGGAAACCTGTGGCTTGGAACAGAGGATAATGGCCTGTTCTTATTTAATAAAGATAAAAAAGCATTTACCCGGTATACCCACATTGAAAAAGATTCTTCGTCTTTAGCAAGCAACCTTGTGCGAAGCATACTTGTTGATAAAAAAGGAAATATATGGATAGGAAGTGTAAACGGAGGGTTGGATTTGTACAACCCAAATTCTAATTCTTTCTTTCATTATCAAAATGAACCGGAGAAAATTTTCAGTTTGTCTCAAAGAACAGTCTCTGCATTATTTGAAGATAACCAGGGTAATCTTTGGGTGGGCACACATCGGGGAGGCATAAATTTATATACACCGCAAAGAGAAAAATTTTTACTTTATCAGCAGGGGCCGGAAGAAAATAGTTTAAGCTACAATGATGTAAAATCTTTTTGTGAAGATAGCAAAGGCAACATGTGGATTGGGACTGACGGCGGAGGCCTGAATTTATTTGA
>JBDSAQ010000349.1:0-3763 GCA_039922095.1 Ginsengibacter sp.
GTGCCCGATTATTTACGCAATCAAGAATAAGTTTTTTTTCAGGATCTGATAAAAAATCAGCGGCAATATTCCGAAGGCATTCATCCACATGAATAGCTGCATGAGATGCTGATGGAACAATAATGAAAGTAGATTTTGATAATGTTTTCGCAGTAATTTCTCCAAAAAAAGGTGGACAGACAGGATCATACTCGCCAGACAATATTAATACAGGTACACTACTTACTACAGCCTCAAATAGTTGTTCTCCTGCACTTTTTGGTTGCCAGGCTTCGCAAACATCTCCTTCAAAATCTATATTGAAAGATGAAAAATCCGGATATTTTGCAAGCAGTGATGTTTTTGTATCAGCTTCTGTTTTTGGCCTTGCCTCATAACATAAAATTGCTTTACTCTGTAATTCTGAAAACATCCCAAAGGAATTTGGATCGTTAAATGCCGCAACCCATTTTGAAAGTATAGAATCATTACCATTCCCAACTTCCTGGATTGCCAGGGGAACCAAAGGAATGGCATTTGGTTTTAACATCGCAGTCCATATGCTCCACGCAAAGTCATCCCCATTAAAATCATATCCATCATCATTGTCATTATTCTTTATTTTGGCTGGAGTCTTATTTAAACGTGTCACAGCTTTTACAAAATCAGTTCTGGTAGAAGGGAAATGAGAAAAAGCAATTGGATCGGCTGATATATTTTTTTCCAGCACTTTAAAGCAAGTATCAAAAGGGCGAACAAAATCAAGCCAGGGTGCATTTGGAGGAAAAGGGGAATCAAGGATCATTGAACTGATATGCTTACCATGATTACGCAGCAGATTTAATGCAACTGTAGTACCAAAGGAAACACCGTAAACCTTCCATTTATCAATTTGCAATGATTTTCTTATGGCTTCGGCGTCTTCCGAGAGCTGAAAAGAATTAAAAGCAGAAACGTCTATACCGCTTGATAAAAGTTGTAAACGGCATTTTTTATACAAAGCGATTTTATAAGATTGCTTTGCCTCCTGTGATATGTTGTTTCTTGAAAATTCAGTTAGTGAATCTTTTAGGTATGGACATAATGCTGGTTCGGAAAATCCGGTTCCCCGGTAATCAAAAAAAATAATTGGTTTTTTCTCTCTTATTAGTTTCCATGTTTTTGATTTGAGATACCGTGGTACATTTTCTAAAGTAGCAATACCGGGACCGCCATGCAGATATAACAATGGTGTTTCATTAGTTTTATTTAAAGAAGGCGCAACCAGGGCGGATAAGTAGAATTTACCTCTTGCTTTATGTGAGATATCCCTTAATACCGGAATTAAATAGCATGAAATCTTATTACTGTCCGCCCACAAAGAATCAAGCCCTATTTTTGAACATGGACATTTAAAATCGTTTTGTTGAGAGAAGCAATTTGCTGTAATAAGGAGGCATAATAATAAAGGTAATCTCAAGACTAAAGAATTTACGTTTTGAACATAACGGCCAGGCTTTATGCAGGTTGGGAATTAGAATTCCGTCTGCCCAGAACCGCTGCTGATTGAAAATATTTTGATGAAGTTAAAAACAAAAGTTGATAGTTATTCGTCCGGGGCTGGCGCAGGTCTCTGACCTGTGTCAATTCGTTACTTAATTCACTTCTAATTCAATCCTGCCAGATCCAATAATCCCTTACCATTGGGGGTATAATAATCAATTGCACTGCTATACAGCCACTCCTGGGGTTCTCTTACAAAACCTGCTCTTACAGGATTTTCATGCAAGTAAACTAATCGTTGATTATACATTTTTAAATTATCTAAAAGAATAGGATGATTCTCATGTTGCCAAAATTGAAACCGATAATTGCTTTTGTTGGCTTTGCCATGTTTTTCAAATAAATCAAGCATCCATGATCGCCTGCTCTCCTGTGGATTATTAATGATGGCATCAATTAACTTAATCGCTGTAAAACTTTTAATGTTTTTTATAACCATTCCCGGATCAGCATTATTACTCGCAGCCATTTTTGGTCTTGTGACCAACAACAGAAGCCAGGCCACAACAAGAGGCCTGCATTTAAAATTCTAATCCGGCAGTTGGTGATGAAGGGGGCGTGAAAAAATTACCGTTTACCGTGGATACAGCATTGTTTATTTCAAAGAAGGCATTTCATCCAGGGTAATTACATATGAACTGGCAAACAGTTTTTTCCATAGATCAAGTGAGTTATTGGTGCTGTTGCGGGTATAATCCCCATACCATGGCATAAACCATGACCATGCAGCTGAATCATTTACAAGGTTATCGACATCCGGTATAGAACCGCATTCACTCAGTGTGATCATTTTTTTGGTTCCGTATAATGTATTGAGAGCATTAAATTCTGTTACCTGGGAGTTATGATCGCCTGTTTTGTAAATATCCCTGCCAACAATATCAACCACATTATCGCCGGGGTACCAGCTATCATCATTGGGCTCCCTTGTCCAAACCCAGATGAGGTTTTTCAAACCATGATAATTCACCATGCGATCATACATAACCTGGTATAATTTTTTGCAGGCATCAGGCCCTTTTGCACCCCACCAAAACCAGCCCCCCTTAGCCTCATGCAAAGGACGCCAGATAACCGGTATGTTCTGGGTTTGTAACTCTTTTAACATTCCTGCTACAAAATCAATATCGCTTATCATAGCTTTATATTCTGCAGAAGCAGGATCATTTATTTTGGTAATATCGAAGCTGGTTCCGTTTGGCTTAGATGAATTTTTTGTATAAAATTCCTCGGTTATCCTTGAAGGATCTCTCCAATGCCAGACAAGTACAGGAATGCCATTTTTATCCCAATAAGCTTTTGCATCCTTTATCGGTTGTTTGTCATCATACCAGGAATATGCCCGGCCACTGTGCATAAAGTCAAGCCCTATAATTGCCGGTTCCTTGCCGGTGTTTGTTTTTAACCAATCGGTTTCATCAAAGCTATTCAGGGTCATTACACCTGATAAAATCTTTTTACCATAATTCTCTTTCAAAAAGTTATAAAGCGCTGTTGCTTCTTTTGTGGGATTTGATGTAACCAGTGTTGTATTTATATTAAAGCGTACAACCACCGGGGGAGGTGGTGGCGGTGGTACGCCAGGAGTGGCAACAGGTGTTGTTGAATTTTTTTTGCACGAAATAAAGCCTGTGCTAATTACAATTAAAAACAATATTATCCGGCTTTTCATAAGTACTCTTTTTATAATTATTTAACAATGGGTTATGCAAGCGATCGTATAAAAGTACAAGCTTGTATGCTTCTATTTAATATAACAAGGCAAAATTAGACAAAAGAAAGCCCTATAAAAAAATATCCCGGTAAATGGAAAAGAAAGTATTACAAACGGATAAATTTAGAAGGGTGAAACAGCTATGCGCAGTATCAATCATGAATTGAATGCTGGCAATAACGCCATTTTCACGGTTGGCATGCTCACCAAACGAAAAGCGCAATAATAATCAAATCCTTTAGCCGATGCCGTTTTTCCAAATCCCAACACTACAGTTGTCAGGTGTTCCCCGCAAGGGCGCATTGGCGTCAAGTTAAGGATTAGTTTTTTTAAGCTATAAACTGATGCTGCTAATATTGCCACTACCTTCAGGTAAGTGGATAGAGGCCTTTTCTTACCGGGCTTTAGCCATTAACGAGGTTGTGGGCTAAAGCCCCTTCCTATCATTCATTCATCACCACGGCTTAAAAGCCGTGGCAATAAAAAATCTCAATCCTCAAGCTTCCAAAATGGTTTCCTGCACTCACT
>JBDSAQ010000350.1:0-4727 GCA_039922095.1 Ginsengibacter sp.
TGCAATAGAACCCGACTGCTGGTTCCCTCCTTATCTATATAAGTTAACTTGTCTTATCAGCTCATTTGCATCTGTCTTTTTTATCAATGTATAATCCATATTTTTTATGAAGATAAAGTATATGGATTACAGGTGGAGAAAGTACCTTTATTATGAATGGTGTAATGATGAGGCGAAATAATTTTGCATTATAAGCATTACTTTAAATTTCCATCTCATAATATTCTATGGCTTCAGCTTCAAACAAAACAAGGATTGTAATTATCGGTGTGGGTTCTGTAGGCTCTACCACAGCTTATACTTTATTACTCCGTGGCCGTATGGAAGAACTGGTACTGATTGATGCAAACCAGAAAAAAGCCCTTGGCGATGCACTTGATATGAACCATGGCTTGCCCTTTGTTGGCAGAGCCAAAGTACGGGCCGGCACATATGAAGATTGTCGTGAGGCAGACATTATCATCATAACTGCAGGTGCTTCACAAAAGCCCGGGGAGAACAGGATTGATCTTTTAAAACGCAACGTTATCATTTTTGAAAGTATAACCACCGAAGTGCTGAAATACAATACTCACGGTATTCTCCTTATAGCATCCAACCCTGTTGATGTGATGAGCTATTTTACATGGAAGAGATCTGGCTGGGATGCGAAGCGCATAATTGGTTCAGGTACATTGCTGGATAGTGCACGCTTTCGCTACCTGATAAGTGAAGAGCTCCAGATAGATTCGAGGAGTGTACATGCACATATTATTGGTGAACATGGCGACTCGGAGCTACCTGTATGGAGCCTCGCTAATGTTGCAGGAACTGCCCTTACATTATCTGAAGAACAGAAAGAATCGGTTTTTACAAACACCCGGGATGCAGCCTACCAGATCATTGCAGCTAAAGGCTCTACTTATTATGCCATCGCTCTTGCCCTCGACCGAATATGCACTGCTATACTTCGCAATGAGGCAGCAGTATTAAATGTGTCCACTTTGCTCACAGATTACCATGGGGTATCTGATGTTTATCTTGGTGTGCCCTGTATTGTGGACAGGAACGGCATTCGTAATACACTCAACCTTACTATAAGTGAAAAGGAGAAAGAGTTGCTGCGTGCATCTGCTAATAAGCTTAAGGGCGTTATACAATCTATAGAGAGCCCCCTCTAACTCCCCAAAGGGGGAGGACTATTGTAGCGAAATAAAAGTTATGGTTATCTATTAAGTCTTTTAACCTTTATGCAAATTCACTTGTTGTTGCATCTGATGGTAAAAGAAGATTATGCATTCCATCCTTCGCATTAAAGATGCCCGGTATTTTCAAATATTTTTTCAGTCTGCCTTTTTGTTGTATGGAATTTTTTATTTGCATTGGGCAAATGAAGGGATGTGTTTTTTATATTATGCGGCTGCATGCCTGGCAACGCAATTTCTCTTTGAATCAGCAGAGCATAATTTTTCCATCTCCTCCCCGGAACTCCGGAGCAAATTTTACCATGGCTGTAAAAGCGCTCTCATCACAGCTTTTGGCTTATGCCTGTTACTTAAAACAAATCTTTGGTATGTATGTATATTGGCGTCTTTTATTTCTATTGCCGGTAAATATATTTTTCGCTACAGAAAAAAACATTTGTTCAATCCCTCTGCACTTGGTATTGCGTTCACCATTTTATTAACAGATAATGCATGGCTAAGCCCGGGCCAGTGGGGCAACGATATTGTCATCATGTTTGGCGTTTGCTGTCTTGGTTTTATCGTTGTTACCAGGGTTCAAAAGCTTGACGTGAGCATTGCATTTCTTATAACCTATGTTTTACTTTTATTCGCAAGGCAAATATTGTATTTGGGCTGGCCAACTGATTTTTTTATACAATCAATTACTACAGGCAGTTTATTGCTGTTTAGTTTCTTCATGATCAGCGATCCCAAAACTGCACCCGATCATAAAACCGCAAGAATAATATGGGCAGTGCTTATTGGTGTAGTATCATTTTATTTAACTGCATTTAAATTTATAAATGCAGCTCCCGTGTGGGTGTTAGTATTATCAGCTCCATTGGTACCGTTACTGGATAAAATTTTCAAAGCAAAAAGATTTCAATGGTCTCAAAAGCCCCTCTTCTTTGCCCGCCCGTGCCGGTACGGACAGGGAGAGGGGTTGGGGTGAGGTCACCCATATAAGTTTGGGTTCATAAAAACACATCAACCATATCTAAATAAAAATTTATCATCAAAAAACAAAAAGTATGAAAAAGAAATTAATAATTATCACAGCTATTATTGCTGCTTCACCTGTGTTGTATTCTTTCTGCGGGTTCTATGTAAGCAAGGCAGATGGCACATTAAAAAATAAAACTTCACAGGTAATTCTTGTACGTGATGGTAACAAAAGTGTAATTACCATGTATAATGATTTTAAAGGAGATGTGAAAGATTTTGCTATGGTAATACCGGTACCGGTTGTGCTGCAGAAAAGTGATATTAAAGTAACTGACAATGATATTTTTCAACGCCTGAATGATTATTCTGCGCCCCGGCTGGTAGAATACTTTGATGAAAATCCTTGTGAGGCAAGAGTTATGGATATGGAGATGAAGAAATTGAATAGCATGGCTCCTGGCGTGCAATTTAAGAATGAAGATTATGCAGATAAATCATTAGGAGTAACTGTTGAAGCAAGCTACACAGTTGGAGAATATGATATTTTAATTCTTAGCGCTAAAGAATCATCAGGATTAAAAATATGGCTAACTGGCAATGGCTATAAAATTCCTAAAGGTGCTGAAGAAGTTTTGGAACCTTACATTAAAAGCAATCTTAAATTTTTTGTGGTGAAAGTAAATTTAAAAGAAAAGGAAAAAGCAGGATTGGAAAACCTGAGACCAATCCAGATAAAATTTAATTCGCCAAAATTCATGTTACCAATTCGTCTTGGTATGGCAAATGCGGATGGTGACCAGGATATGATCATTTATGCATTTACCAGGAAAGGAAGGATTGAAACAACCAACTACCGGACAGTTGCCATGCCCACCGGTGAAAACATTCCACTATTTGTAAAAAAGAATTTTGCTGATTTTTATACTAACCTGTTCATGCATCAATGGAAAAAAGAAGATGAGAGCATTGCCTTTCTCGAATATGCATGGGATGTAAGCCCATCAAATTATGTAAAGTGTGACCCGTGTGTGAGCAATCCACCGGATTATAATGATCTGAAAAGTGCCGGTGTATGGTGGCTGGGAAATAACGATGAAGATTATATAAATGGAACTGAAACCAATGGCAGTGTATATTTTACACGCCTTCATGTAAGGTATAACCGTAATGCATTTGCACAAGACCTTTCTTTTCAGGCAACACCAAACACCGAAAATTTCCAGGCAAGATATATTGTAACTCATCCTGCAACAGGCCGTTTTAATTGTGCAGAAGGAAAAAAATATCTAAGTGGTTTGAAAGAACGCCGGAGAAAAGAATTGAATATGCTTGCATCATTAACCGGCAAAGATGCAAGTGATTGGGATATTACCTTGGGTGACGAAGAAAATATGAATATATCCGGCGATGTTAGTTACAGCAATCTTTCTCAATTATCTCCGGGGCAAACCGTGGGAACAGGAAATACTTCAGAAAAAATTATCATAGCCTCTGCAGTTATTCTCGTATGCATAGGTGTAGCAAAATACAAAGCCTGATGAAAGATGAAATTAATCTTGTAATAAAAACACATCGCCTGAATCTTTCTATCATTATTTATATTCTTGTAATTAAAAGCATCTGATTAATGAGTGGAATGTTACATCAGGCAAGGCCTATGATTATCAGTTATAGTGGTTAAAGGTAATTTTACTATTGTAAACCGTAATTTCCGCCCAAGGGTTTAAAAATAAACGCAGCTTTGAATAATTAGTTAAGTTATCTTATCTACTTTTATTAAAGAATAGAAAAATCCAATATTTATGCTTTAAATCCTTTTCCTATAGTATTTTTAAAATTGTTCTGTACTTCCCAAATAAACCTGAGAACATTAAATGTCTGCTAAAAGCAGACATTTCTGTTTATATCATTTAAAGTTTGTTATTGATTTAGTAAGTTTATACATATCAAAAAATCGCACTCCTAAGCATAACTAATTTTTCAAGTAACAATTCAAGTAAATTTAAATTAAGCATATTCGCCCCATCACTTTTGGCATTTGCCGGGTCAGGATGTGTTTCAATAAAAAGCCCGTCTGCACCGGTTGCTATGGCAGCCCTGGCAATCGTTTCAATCAATTGCGGATTGCCGCCAGTTACACCTCCGGGTTGATTGGGCTGTTGTAATGAATGCGTGCAATCCATAATTACAGGCACACCGTTTTTTTTCATTTCCGGGATATTTCTAAAATCAACTACAAGATCCTGGTAGCCGAATGTATTGCCTCTTTCCGTGAGCATCACTTTATTATTTCCGGCTTGTTTAATTTTTTGCACAGCAAACTTCATGGCATCTCCATTTAAAAACTGTCCTTTTTTTACATTGATGATCTTGCCTGTATTAGCTGCTACAACCAGCAGGTCAGTCTGGCGACATAAAAAAGCAGGTACCTGTAAAATATCTACATAATCAGCAGCCAATGCTGCTTCTCCAGCAGTATGAAAATCTGTTGTGGTTGGAAGCGAAAGTTTTTTCCCGGTTTTTTTTATAATGTTTAAAGCCTTTTCATCACCAATTCCTGTAAAGGATGATGCGCTT
>JBDSAQ010000351.1:0-2972 GCA_039922095.1 Ginsengibacter sp.
GAATCCCTGTTGTAATAACTTCATAAATAGTGATAAAGACAACTACGGCAACCCCATCATTAAACAAGCTCTCTCCGCTAAATTTCATTTCTAAGGCGGGGGCCATTTTTGCTTTCCTTAAAATACCTAACACAGCAATAGGATCTGTGGGAGAAATTAATGCACCAAATAATAAACAGTATATAAAATTAATTGATAATCCGAAACCCTTTGCAGCAACATAGAATAAAGCTGCCACAATAAATGTGGAGATTAAAACACCAATTGTAGAGAATGTAACAATAGGCATAATTTGTTTTTTAAGCATATTAAGATCAATATGAATGGCCCCGGCAAATAATAAAAAGCTCAACATCACTTTCATTAAAGCTGTATGAAAATCAATAGCGCTTACCAGCCTTTTTGTTTCTATAAAAAATGAGGGGTATAGTAAACCAATGCCAATAAGAAGCAATGACGCAACCAATGATATAAGCATAATACCAATGGTACCAGGCAATTTTATATACTTAAAATTGATGTAGCCAAATATGGCTGTAAAAACAATTATTATAGTTATGAGATTGTATATGAGCATACCACAAGTTATTTGATTTCAGAGGAAGTTAATAAAAGCATAGTGTCACGATAACCCGTACTCTTCAATCTTTCTATACAAAGTGGTAAGACCAATATTCAACAACCTGGCAGTTTCTGTTTTATTACCTTTTGTATGAATGAGCACTCTTTGAATATGCAATTTTTCAACACTGGCAAGATCGAATGCGGATAATGTTTTTTGAGAATTGAAATTTGTAGTCTGCATATCTAAGGGCAGGTTTTCAAGTGTGAGTTCGGTGCCATTGGCTAATATAATTGCCCTTTCCATTACATTTTTTAGCTCACGGATATTTCCTTTCCAGTCATGTTGCTGAAGGTGCTCAAGAAATTCCTTGCTTATGGTTTGAACTGTTGGATTTGTTTTGGCGGAAAAAATTTTTAAAAAATATTCAGCAAGAAACGGAATTTCTTTTTTTCTTTCCCGAAGAGGCGGTAAGGAAATCGTAAACACGTTGAGGCGGTAAAAAAGATCTTCCCTGAATCTTAAATCCTTTACATCCTGCTGCAGGTTACGGTTTGTTGCTGAGATAAATCTTACATCAACTTTTGTTGTTATGGTATCACCCACTTTTATAAACTCATTGGTTTCTAAAACACGCAATAATTTTGATTGTAATTCAAAAGGCATTTCACCTATCTCATCTAAAAACAAAGTGCCTGAACCGGCTTCTTCAATTAAACCTTTTTTATCTTTTACAGCGCCTGTAAAAGCGCCTGCCTTATGCCCAAAAATCTCACTCTCCAAAAGTTCTTTTGAGAACGAACTGCAGTTTAAAGCTATGAAAGGCTTGCCCGCCCTGGAGCTTGCATTATGAATAGCCTGTGCAAAAACTTCTTTGCCGGTTCCTGTTTCTCCCAGCAACAAAACATTAGCATTGGTGGGGGCAACTTTCTTAGCAAATTCAATCGCTTCCAAAATAGAAGTTGAAGTACCCAAAACATTTTCAAAACTATATCGCTTACAAACCTGTTTTTCCAATTGATGTATCCGTTTCGCCAGGGAAATTTTTTCAATAGCCCGATATAAAAGAGGAATAATTTTATTGTTATCATCTCCCTTGGTTATGTAATCATATGCTCCATCTTTTATGGCCTGCACACTGTGAGGAATATTGCCATATGCAGTTAGCAGAATAATCTCAGTAAATGGATATTTGGTTTTTACCTGCTTTACCATATCTGTTCCGCTCGCATCAGGTAATTTTACATCACAGATCACCACATCTATATCATGCTGCTCAAGCTTTTTAAGACCGGCCTTGTATGTAGCTGCCTCAATAACCCCGAATCCTTCTAAACTAACTATCCTGCTTAAAAGGGTACGCAGCTTATCTTCATCATCAATAATTAATATTTTGTTCACTCTGTAATTTGAAATAAAGGCAAACTTAATCTGGTTTATTAATAAATACTTTCGCTTTCATTAAGCCGGAATCTGCTTTACCACTTCATAAGTAATAACGAAACACCCTGCCTCGGCAAAGCAATATTTATTATCCCGGTTCCTTTTACTGTATTAAGAATTGCAGGCTTGCCAATAGTTTTTAACTGGCCTGCTTTTTCCAATATTTTAATTTGTGCTGAGGTTGGGTTTTGGGGTGAACCCATGTTTTTCCAAACCTCATATGAATTGCTGTGCTCATCATCAATCCGGTATTGAGTAATAATAATTTTTGCTGATGGCAAACCTGTAATGCTTACCTGTATTGGTTCCGGCGCTGCCTTTATATCTTCATCATGATAATTCCATACCATAACTGCTGCACTGTTTTTATCCTTCGAAGCAAGGCCACCAATATCATTTGTAACTCCGCGTACACTGGAATCTAAAATCTTATTTAAATCATACATGCTGTTTCCTTTTACCTCTGCTCTTGTTCCTTTCATCATCCCAAACATGCGAAAAACATTGAGTACCGGCTTATCAACACCGTTAGTGGCCAGATCTCTAAAGCCATAAAACCACGGCTGGTTTTCAAACTCAAACGACCATGAAACAGCGCCAAGAAAATTTACCCCATACTTATCAGCCAAAGCATATTTGCGGGCAAAGGATGCGGCGGTGTAACTGGAATACATAGTTCCATTGCGATATGCATTTTCAGGATTGGTTGCCATGCCGCAGGCAGCACATCCTTCAGGATCAGATTCACCAATAACCAGCGGCAAATTTTTAGTTTGAGAATATGATGTAACTATCTTAAAGCCGGCTTCGATATCATGCAATTGAGGAGACATATTCATGAACACATGCCCGTTTAAAACTTTTGGAGAACCCTTGGCATGAAACAATACAAGGTCAAGCGGAGAACCTATCTTTCCAGTTGCATAATTTGTATCAGAAATACAGTGTTTTAAAAAAGCATTTAACC
>JBDSAQ010000352.1:0-4615 GCA_039922095.1 Ginsengibacter sp.
GATTATTTCTATGTAGGCACTGGCTCTGCTGCTGGTGGTTTGCACAATCCTTATCTGAAATTTAAATATACCGGCAACGCATTAACTGCAGGGGTTGACTTTCATTTATTCTCTCTTGATAAAAACATGAAAAAAGCTGACGGTTCATTTATTGAAAAAAAATTAGGGAACGAACTTGATTTTTTAGTGAACTATACTATGAACAAGTTTACCAATGTAGAATTAGGTTACTCCATCATGAATGCAAAAAACAGTATGGCTTTTGCAAAGGGCCAGGCTGCAACAGATGCAGCAGCGGATGCTTACAAAAAATCAGGCAATTGGTTTTACCTGATGCTGAAGTTTACACCTGATTTCTTTTATACAAAACCAGTTGCCATCAGGCAGTAAAACTTAGTAGCAGTTAAAGTAACCTGGTAATTCAACATTAAAATTTATTAAAATGAAATTCAACATAAAACACACAATTCTTTTTATTACCATAATAACCATTCTTACAGGTATCACATCATTTAAGGAAACGCATCCCTTACGAAAAATTAAACTTGGATTTATTTCGCTTACTGATTGTGCACCTCTTGTGGCAGCGAAAGAGTTAGGATTGTTTGCAAAATATGGAGTAGATGTTGAGCTGGAAAAAGAAGCATCATGGGCGGTAGTAAGAGATAAAATTTTGAATGGAGAAATTGATGGCGCTCATTGCCTGTTCTCAATGCCCTTGTCAGTTTACACCGGCATTGGCGGCACTGTAGGCAAGGAAATGAAAATAGCAATGGTGCTTAGCAATAACGGGCAGGCTATTACATTATCAAAAGATTTTTGCGGCCTGGTTGGTTTTAAAGAAGTGAATAAAGCGGCTGCTGCGGTAAAAACTGTGCAGAGCCGTAAAGAAGTAACATTTGCCATGACCTTTCCCGGAGGCACTCATGATATATGGTTAAGAAACTGGCTGGCAGCCGCAGGCATCAGTCAAAAGTCTGTTAACATTATCACGATTCCCCCACCGCAAATGGTAGCCAACATGAGGGTGGATAATATGGAAGGTTTTTGCGTAGGAGAGCCATGGAATGGAGTTGCCGCCGCTCAAAATGTTGGGTTCACACATATTTCTACGCAGGATATGTGGAAAGATCATCCGGAAAAAGCACTGGTGGTAAATGCTGCTTTTGCTTCTACCGACAGGGAAGATTTAAAGAAGGTAATGAAAGCTATAATTGAAGCCTGTAAATGGCTTGATGTAATGGGCAACAGATCAAAGGCGGCAGCGTGGTTAACCAAACCAAATTATGTAAATGCTCCCCTGCAGGTTATTGAAGCAAGGCTAAAAGGATCATACGATCTGGGCTGCGATTTAGGTGTTCAGAAGTATAAAGATGATTACATGAAATTTTATAATAATGGAATTGTAGGCACGCCTAAAAAATCCTATGCCATCTGGTTTATGGCTCAGTTTGTACGGTTTGGTTATTTAAAAAGTGAACCTGCTTATAAAGCTATTGCCGATAAATTAATAATGACCGACCTGTACGCAGAAGTTGCAAAAGAAATGGGTGTGCCCGTGCAGCCCGATATGCAGGCTTTTAAAACAACTTATGATGTACAATTTGATCCTAACAATCCGACAACATATTTAAAAACAACAAAGAGGTGAATGGTGAATGGTGAATGGTGAATGGTGAATGGTGAATGGTCAATAGTCAATGGTCAATAGTCAATAGACAAAATTTTTACAATGAATAAGTTACTGAAAATATTTTCTCTTAAAACGCTGGTGTCAATTGCCTGCTTTGTTGCGGGGATTGCATTAATGGGAGCCTTATGGGAATTAATTGCCCACTACACCAAAAATGAAATTCCTACCCCTAAAGCCACATGGATTGTTTTTAAAGAGGTGATACAAAACCCCATGCAAAATGATCCTGATGTAAAAGGAATTGCTGTTAAGCTATTAAGCTCTTTAAAAAGAGTGGGCATCGGATTTGGCTTAGGCAGTTTAATTGCTATTCCGCTGGGATTGTTAATGGGCTCAAGTAAAATTTTAATGGCAATAGTTAACCCTGTTGTGCAAATTTTACGCCCCGTGTCTCCATTGGCATGGTTCCCTTTGGGCCTGGCCATTTTTAAAGATTCTCCAATGGCCAGCATATTTATGATTTTTATCTGCTGCCTGTGGCCTACTGTAATTAACACCGCTTTTGGTGTTTCAGCTATACCGCAGGACCATAAAAATGTTGGTAAAGCTTTTGGGTTTTCTGTATGGAAAAAAACTTTCAAAATTGTAATCCCCTTCACCTTGCCTCATATACTTACCGGCCTGCGTTTATCTATCGGCGTTGCCTGGATGGTAATTGTAGCTGGTGAAATGCTTTCCGGCGGAATAGGCCTTGGGTATTTTGTTTGGGAAGAAGGATTTAATGGAGGCAGTGTTGCAAAAATTCTGGTGGCCATTATCATAATTGGGCTTGTAGGATTATTGCTCGACAGGATGTTTATGACGCTGCAAAAAAAGTTCAGTTATGCAGCTTGATTATAATTCAATAGTTGGTTATGGAATTTTAGAACCACTAATTCCAAAACATAAATTCAGGCACATAAAAACAGCGGGCAGGTATCTCTTAAAAAAGATAAGTATGAATAGAAAAAATATATACACAGCTTTATTTGTAGCCGCAATAGTGGGGAGTGCACTGAATTTAATAAACAGCTATGATGTTTTTATGAAAGGAGAATTTACAAACAAGAACACGATCAGGATAGTGCTTACGTACATCATCCCCTTTTGTGTTTCACTATATTCTTCCATTAAAGCAACAAAACAAAGAAGTAATTTAAAAAGATAAATACACATTTTAAAATTTAAACTGATCACATGAACACTTCATTAGCAGAAACAAAACCGGTAGCGGAAAATTTATTGAAGCCGGTTTTTATACCGGGAAAAAGTATTTCAATAAAAAATATAACGGTAAGTTTCAAAACACCCAAAGGCATTTATACTGCTGTAAAAGATATTTCGCTAAATGTAAAAAAAGGTGAGATCGTTTCATTGATCGGCCACTCCGGTTGTGGTAAATCTACATTAATGGGAACTATAAGCGGCATGGTAAAACCAAGCTCAGGCGAGGTCCTGGCAAATGGAATACCAGTAACCAAGCCAGGCCCCGACCGTGGTATTGTTTTTCAAAACTATTCACTGCTGCCCTGGTTAAGCGTTTACAAAAACATTTATGAAGCGGTAGATGCCGCAAAAAAGAACATGTCTTCTTCCGATAAAAAATTATTGGTGGAAAAGAATTTAAAAATGGTAAACCTGTTGGATCATAAAGATAAACTCCCAGGCCAGTTATCCGGTGGCATGAAACAACGAGTTGCCATTGCAAGGGCATTTGCCATCAATCCTTCCATCTTATTGTTAGATGAACCCTTTGGTGCATTGGATGCCTTAACCAAAAGTAACATGCATATTGAATTATTAAAATTGTGGAACATGGACAACCGGGAAAAAACTATTGTAATGGTTACCCATGATATTGAAGAAGCCATTTTCTTAAGCGACAGGGTAGTAGTGATGACCAATGGGCCTGCTGCGGTTATTAAAGAAATTGTAGAAGTGCCACTGCACCGGCCGAGAAATAAAAAAGAAATAGTGCATGATCCGCTCTACATGGAAATTCACGACAAGCTTCTAAATCTTTTAATTGATAAATTTTCTATTGCAGATTAAAACGGACAAAAAATCAATCACACACAAAATCTATTTCATGTCATCTAACTCTCTATCACAACCGCTAAGCAAACTAAATATCTTTTCTTTCAAAGGTGTTCAAATGCGAACCTTTCATATAACGTGGTTAACCTTCTTTGTATGTTTCTTCGGATGGTTTGGTATTGCACCATTGATGCCTACTATAAGAGCAGACCTGGGACTAACAAAGGCACAGGTTGGCAACACCATCATTGCAGCAGTATCCGCAACTATTATCGCACGCTTATTAATCGGTCGCTTATGTGATACATGGGGCCCACGAAAAACCTATACAGTATTATTATTAATAGGAGCAATACCTGTGAGTTGTGTAGGTCTTGCGCATGACTACACAACATTCTTATTTTTCCGTTTAGCTATTGGCGTTATAGGCGCCTCATTCGTAATAACACAATTTCATACGTCAATGATGTTTGCGCCAAAAATAAAAGGCACAGCAAATGCAGTAGCCGGTGGTTGGGGTAATCTTGGCGGCGGTATTACAAACATGCTTATGCCTTTGATATTTGCGGCAATTGTTGGCTTTGGTTACACAAAAGCCGAGGCGTGGCGTTATGCAATGATCATTCCCGGTATCATGTTACTTGTGATGGCATTTGTCTATTACAAGTTCACAAAAGATACTCCGCAGGGCAATTATGATGAGATGATCAAGGCTACTTCAGTAAAAACAAAAACAGACTGGAGCGTTTTGAAAGACTGGCGTATATGGTCTCTTGCATTGGCTTATGCAGTTTGCTTTGGAATGGAAATAACTTTTGACAATGTTGCTGCATTGCATTTTGTTGATTCATTTAAGCTCTCACAATCCTCCGCAGGCTTATGGGCAGGGGTGTTTGGTTTTATGAA